>CASFZH010000007.1 GCA_949299115.1 uncultured Helicobacter sp.
AGGGATTGCGATGATTGGCGGAAAATACAAGATAATGATTTTACATCATTTAATGCAAGGGGCATTGCGATACAACCAAATCGCTAAAGCTCTGCCAAAGGCAACGCCAAAAATGCTCTCTCAACAGCTAAAAGAGTTAGAATCTGATGGTATTATCAAACGCACACTCTATCCTGTCGTGCCACCAAAGACGGAATACAATCTCACTCCTTTAGGAGAGGCTTTAAAGCCTGTGATAGAATCTCTTTGTGCTTGGTCGCAGCATTATTATGAACTTTGCGGAGTAGAAGACCCGCATAAAGATAAAAAGCTTACATTGAACTAAAAATTGCTATTTCCACTCTTGCATTTTCTTTATTTCTATATATGGGAATGGATAGCTTTTTGCAAGCTTTATCTAGATAGAATCTAGCATTTTGCGTATCGCCTAACATCACTCTGTTTTTACTCGATATGGCAATCTCTGCTATAATGGAGTGTAAGATTATAGTTAAAACGGAGCTTATGCGATGTTTGCCCCATTATCATTCTTAAAAAGCCTTTTTGCTTCCAAGCAATCAAAGTTTGAGGAATTGCTAGAAAGCATTTACCCCATTCGTATCATCACAAAAGATGAAAGCACGGATGAGATACTCATCACGCCACCTATTACTGATGAGAAGATTTCTAGCTTAGAATCTCTTTTGCAAAAGGGCGTGGAAGTTAGGGCAAAGGATATCCACTCTGTGCAGGAGTGTTTACAGGAGCATATCGCAGAAATGACGCAAAGCCACGAGTGCTATAAGCACCTAGATGCCACTATCTGCACCTACCGCACAGAGCAAAGCCAACAATCCCAAAGCCCCCATACAGAGTATGAATCCTCTGTATCAGACGAGGTAGAGCGTGATAGATGGGCTAAGGATCGTAAAGAGCGGCTTGAGAGAGTTTTGGGATTATTACAACGTTTTTATAAGGCTTAGGTAAGATATAAAATTTGAATGCAAAAAGTGCTTTGAGAAATAGAGATAAGTGAAAAAAGTCCTTGCCTTAGAGCAAGAGGCTTAAAATTTAGTCTTAATCCCTGCTATAAGCGATACCAAAAAGCTGGAGCAAAGACAAAAGATATTGTAAAATCCAAATACAGCGAGATAGCCACATTCACAGGGCTGCTATATAACCCGCGAATGATGTTATGTGTCATAAACCACATACGCACCAAAGAGCAGCACACACAATAAAGATGTAAATAAAGACATACTTTTGTAGCAATGTGCTTAGGCAATAAACACATTGCATTATTCTTGACTTTTTAGAGTTGGTGCTCTAAACATTGATTTGATATATGTGGCTTGTATATTGTAATGTCTGGACGCATATAGCGATTTTTATAGGCATCCAAGTTATAACCCATAGAATCAAATGCATCCTTTACACAAACATCTAAAATACTCGATGAATAGACATATTTCCCGCCAACATTGTTAAAAAATCTCCCCAAAGAATCAAGCATAATATAAGAGTTTGTCATACAAATGTTGTCTTCTATTTGCATTATATTAAAGTGAGCTTTATGCCTATGTATAAAATCCCTAAAACAAGAATCTGTAATACACATATCTTTGGTATTAAGCTTATCAATAGGCAGAACTTGAAAAATTTTCCACACATCTGGCTGTGCCTTTTGTATAAAATCATTCATATCATCATCTTTATTGAGGGTATTTACTACTGTATTTATCTTGAGCCTTTTGCCATTCTTTTTTATCATCTCACAGAGCCACAAATACGCCTCTTCTTGTAAAGCCTTATTGCCAACACGGCGACCAATCTTGATATTTATCGCTGGATTGATAGAATCTATACTAATGCCGATTGTCTCACAATGTCGCAGAGTTGTCATAAATGTCTTGTTATCTTTTAAGAATATTGAACCATTGCTAACAACGCTTAGAGTGTGAAATGACGATAAATATTCCACAAGGGCATTATAATCTTTGTGTAATGTAGGTTCACCTCCTACAAGATTTATAGCCTTAAAATCCTTTAATTTTTTAGCGATAGCGAAAAGATCGCTATGTGTGGAATATTTAGCCGCATAGCAAAATGCACAATGCATATTGCAGTGATTAGTAAAGTGCCAGTTGAGTTTGAGATTTTGCATAGCTTTATCCTTGTGATATGAAGTGTTATGATTAACGCATTGGAATCTTAATACAACGATTAGACGACAAATGGCGACACAAATTGTACTTACAATATAAAGCAGAAAAAAGACACATCAGCGAACACTTCTTAAGATGTGTTTAGAATCTCATCTCATAAACCCTGAACACATTTCTTTCATTATTTTTTATTTTGTTGATTGGGGTTTAGCTGCTTGCCCTTATTGCCTTGATTTTGGTCATATTGCTTATTTGTCCCGCTTGTGCCTTTATTGGCATTTTGCATATTTGCTGCATTGTTTTGTGGTGTTATTTTTTTATCTGACATTGTATTCTCCTATATGTTTGATTGTTGGCATTACAGAATCTTAAAAACGCAAATGCGTTGATAGCTTTCTGTCTCTGCCCTATTTGATAAGCACACTGTTGTGCTAACTATAGCTATTTACCTTTTGGTGTATTACCGCGACCTTTACCAGAGGGTTTCCCTGTGGTGCTTGGGTAGTTTGGATTAGTATTCTTTCCCTGTTGTGTATCGCAAGAGCCTTGCAGTATATGTATGATGAAGCCATAAAATATTTTGGAGAAGATCTGACAAATCTTGCCATTAAACATTTTAGGCTGATAAACACAATAATTCTACACAGAAATATGTTTGCTATGCATACACAAGATGTAAGAAGTTTTGATTACTTTCTGACCCAGCACTATCAATCTAAGGTATCCAAAGAAGCCTACCAGAGCCTATGTCGCTATCTTGATTGGTATATCGATGCAAGTTTGTTTAATGTATTTTTAGAATTTCATGCAGATAAAGAGAGCTTTACTCCACAAAAAGACGAGATTCTAAGAGAGATGTTTGCACACTGCACTAAGATTATTACTCCATTGCTTATGCTAACAGAAGAGAATTTTTTTAAACATATAGAATTTTTCTTACCTGTAAATGCCTTTAGTCCTCAAGAATGTAGCGTAGAATTAGAAAATTATATGGAAGCTAACACACAAAGCTTTTATAATCCCAACTCTACTAAGATTAAAAATCTCTCGCAACAAGAGCTAGAATCTTTATTTAACATAGAATCTAAAGAAGATATAAAACTTATGCAAGAAGCCTATTTTCTTACACAGCCAGGAAGAGAGAAAGAGTTGGGAGATAAAGAGAGATTAGAGGCGATATTTAAAGAGCTAGATTCTATATCAAAGACAGAGGATAATCCCTATATAGCCTTTCCAAAGGCACGATTCTATGCTCAAATGCGTGATTTTGACAATGCCTTAAAATACTATCTCAAGAGTTTAGAATCTGGTAAAGGTGTATTGGGTAGAAATTATCGTAACTGCATAAAAGAGGGCTTAATGATTGCTGCTCAAAGCACACGAAAGAAACAAGTAGATTTGCATAATGCTAAAAGTGATTTTACAAAATTTTATAAAGAGGCATGTTTTGCTGGGCTTATAGATGAGGACACAGAATCTTTAAAACAACACTTTCTCACAGATGAAAAGAAAAAGTTTGATTTGTATTTTGTACATCTTTTTTCAAAAAGCATTATAAAAAGCACTACTGGGAAAAAATCAAAATCCATAAACATTAGTCCAAATTTTTCTATTGCTTTGAGACATGATTTAGATTCCATAAAAATCGATTTTGCTAATCCTAATAAATGGCTTAAAGAATATCCAAATCCCATTACCCAACTTATGCACTGCTGTGATTATGGTGATATAGAATCTGTTAAAAAACTCATAGAAGCTGGGGCAGATGTAAATATGAAAAAGAAAAATGATAATGCCACCGCCTTGATATATACTATCCCAGATCTAATCTTCAATGAGCCTTCGCAACAACACATCGAAATAGCAAAAACACTTATCCCCAAAATGTCAAAAGAAGCCATTAATGCAAGGCTTGTGAAGAAAAAAGAAACTGCCTTGTCTTTAAGTATGTATTATGGATTGGATACCATTGTGAAGCTACTTCTTGAAAACGGGGCAAATCCTAATCTCAAGCATTGCACTATGGGCGATATGACTGCACTCTATTGGTGCATTCAGCTTATTTCCTGTGCTAAAGGCAATCATCGTAAAATCACACCATTTAGGAAAAAGCCTTTTAGTAATGCAGACATTAAAAATATGGCAAAAACAATGCCTTTGAATGCAACCTTTGATGACGAACTTTTAATGGGATTTCAAAATGTAATGCAAAGTGATATGCGGGAGTTTTATGAAATAATGATGAAAGAACAAGATGAATTTTTTAAGAGTAATGTAGAATCGTATTACAGAATCTTTGATATATTGCTTCCATATTGTGATGTGAATATCCCGCAAGAAAATTTATACAATATAAGCCAATTGATGTTTGCCACAGAGCTTAATGAAGTGGAGCTAGTCAAAAAGCTTTTAGGCAGGGGTGCGGATAAAAATCATAAAAATAGCTATGGCAAAAGTGCTTATGACTATGCTTGTGTGCATTATAATATAGAACTAATGCGAATACTTCAGTAATTGTGCTATATAACACTAATAGAATCTAAAGAGCATAGAATGTTGTATAGCTTAAAATAATAGGCGTATATAGAAATCTCCTACCAACCCCTTTTATACGCCTCTACCACGACTTCTACACGCATTTGTGGTAATCCAAGCCCAGCGACTTACACCATAGTCCATATAGGAGCTATCTTACATCGCTTTTTAAATTGAGAAGTCATAAGTTCATTTATCTCATCTGTTATCTTGCCTGTGAGATATATCGTTACGCTATACACCTCACTCCAGCTACTCCCAGCAGATTCTAAGACAAAGCCGACATTTTCAAAGGCTTGATTGATTTCGTCCTTTAGCTCTTTATGTGGGAAATTAAAATCCCTATCCCAGCCGCCTTGCCCTGAAATCTTAACAATCTTATTATCAATCACAATCGCTGTGCTAGCCCCAAATCCTTTGAAGCTATCGCCAATAGCACCTTTTGGGTTATGCACCATTATGCCTTGCTTTGTAGATTCGCTCATTACTGCCTCCTTTGCAAATGCGTGAAAACTTAGAATCTGTATGCCAACAAATAATGTAAAAATATGTAGAATCTGCATTGTGTGCTTGTGCATTCTAAATCCTTTGTATCAATATAAAGTACAATGGTAGCAAATTCTATCAATAAAGTAAATACGCACTTTTTTGTAATATACTATAAAATTTGTAATATACTTTACTTTTGTAAAGTTAAAAAGATATGCTATATCAATAACTTTGCATAATGCTAAAATAACAACTTTTATGATATTTGTTTTTTGTGCATTTTGCCAATTATTACTGTTAAGATTCCCAAAAGTACCATATACCAACCAAGTGCTAGAATCTGTCCGCTTTCCTTTGCCCACGCAAAAAATATAGGCGTTAGCCCGCCAAAGAGGGCATAAGAAATATTATATGCAAAGGAAATTCCGCTATATCGGATAGTTGCTGGGAAGCTTTGCGTCATCACGATAGGTGTAAAAACCATAAGCCCCGCACTAAATGCCATAAGATAGTATAAAAGGAGCAAGACATCAAGAGGAATTGCTCCAAAATTTTCATTATTTATAGAATCTCTGCTGCCTATGATATTTTCGCCATTCTCATCATAAATACTCACGCTATAATAAAAACTTAAGGCAAATACTGCCAAAGCAATGCCAAAGAGCAAACTTGTCCTTGCCACTCCAAGCTTATCGCTAATAATCCCTGCAAAGACATTGCCAGAAGCTAGGAAAAATATCGCGATAATTTGATAGATGACTTTTGAAATAGGATTGAGATTAAACACTTCGCTTAAGAGATTTGGGGTTAAAAGCACGGTTATCACGACACAGCCTGTCAAAATCCAAGTACTAAAAAAGGATTTTATCACGCTAAATTGTGAAGTTGTAAACACTTCTTTAATAGGGAGATTCTGTGTTTGCTTGAGGGTTAGAATCTCTTGAAATACCGGCGTTTCATTCAAAAATTTTCGCAAAAAGAGTGAGATAATCCCAAAAATCCCCCCAAGGATAAAGGGTATCCGCCATGCGTATTCTCGAATCTCTTCTTGAGTAAAACTCACATTAATCGCCAAAGTAACAATGCTACCAAGCAAGATTCCAGAAACTACGGCACTTGTAAAGATTCCAAGATGAAAGCCTAGTGATTGTTGATTGCTATGTTCATAGACAAATACCCACGCTCCTGGTAGCTCTCCACCAATAGCAATGCCTTGCAAGATTCGAATTACCAAGAGGGCGATAGGTGCAGTATAGCCGATACTTTCAAAGGTTGGCATAAGCCCTAGTGCAAAGGTCGGAATCACCATAAGCAAAATAGAGAGCATAAACATCTTTTTGCGTCCGCTTTTATCCCCAAAATGTGCCATAATGATTCCGCCTAGCGGTCTTGCAAAGTAGCCCGCTGCAAATGCTCCATAGGTATTTATGCTTGCCCAAAAGGGGCTAAGTGTGCTTGGGAAAAAGAGGCTAGAAATCACTTGCGTAAAAAATACAAAAATAATGAAGTCATAAAACTCTAGCATTCCGCCAAGTGAGCTTAAGCCTAAGACTTTGATTTCACCCGTTTTCAAAGGCACTTTTTTAGAATATGACATAATGTTTCTCCTTTAGTGTCTTACATCACATCAAAGCTTAATTATACTACAAATTGTTTTAGTATTTATAATGCTTGATTCCTTTGAGATTGGAGTTATGAATTAGCTATTCTATCGCACAAGGATAAAAAAGATTCACATAAAGTAAATCATAAATCAATAATTTTTTAAAATCCATACGAATCGCAAAATACAAATCATATCAAAACACAAGCATTAAGTAATGCAATGTCTTTAATTCTTAAGATAATGATTTAAGATAATGATATATTGTTTCTATTGTCTTATCTGTAAACTGATGAGGTTTTGCAAGAAATAATTTCATATCTTTTAGAAATACTGTGATAATGTCATCAATGTCCCGATAGCTTTGTTTATAATGAAATGGTATTTCTTTTTGTATCTGTTTGTGCAGTGTTGTGATTCTGCATAGTGTAGCATACATTTTTATTTTTCTCTCAAGCATAATATCTTCATATTGACATAGTATCTCTTGGGGTGTAAGTGGCACACCTTGTTTGTAATGCCTAACTATATTTTGAAAAATTCTATAAAAATTTGAACCTAGAAAATCTTTTTGAAACTTTTGTATTTCACTCTTATAATCTAGTTTCTTTTGTTGTCTTTTATGTGTAAGCGGCAAGACAATCTCACAAATTTTTCTATCATACATGTACGTATTTATAATAGCCCAATTAAAATCACTTCTACGATTATAATTTTCTTCTAGCGTAAAATTACGAACTTTCAAAGCTTGGGGATTATAGATAAATGGTATTGCCTCCTCTATGGAGACTTATGTCTTTGATTCTCCCTATATCTTCTTGTATTTTAAGCTGTCTTGTCCCCATAATGCCTTGTTTCAGATTTGTTATGTGCCTCTTTAAGGGGATTTCACTATAAAAAGGATATTCCAAATGTCTGTAATCTTTGCTTGAATAATCATAATAGCTTTCTTGAAAATGATAATCCTTAGAATCTAAAGCTTTATAATACTGTAAAAGTCCTGTTTTTGCACTAAATCGTTTGCAGGCAAAATATAAATCAAGTAATTGTGTTCGTAAAGCGAAAAAAATGGTAGTGGAGCTTCACCACAATTTTTGCTAATACAAATATCAATATCTGTGTGAGAATGTCGTGCAATATGGTAAAAATAGTCTATATTATAAACTTCTTGATTTACAATACCATAAAATTCACAATCATCATCAAGTATCCAAGCAATAAAATCTTCTCCATATTCTATACTCCCTTTTTTGTATAGAGCTTCTTGCAATTCTGTGCGACTTTGGGCTATGGGCTGTGGTGTTTCTAGCCACTGACAATGTAAAAATTGTCTTTGCTCTTTATGCAATCTTGCATAGAATTCTTCATAATCTTTTTTGTACTCTTTCGCACTGATGATAATAATCATAAAGCTTTGTAAAAATGATGATTTCTGTGGCTGCAAGGCAAAAAAAGATTCTAAAAATCTTTTGAGATTATCCATATCATAGCTTATTACTCCAAGCATAAGACATATAGCTTGAATCTCATAGTTAGAAGATATCTTGGATTGAGAATCTTGTATTGTATTAAGGTTTGAAAAATTGCTTGTTTTTGTATCCTTTATGGGTATTATATTATCATAGCTAAAAAGTCTTTTAGCTCTGTGTAATGACTGTTCTAAGATTTCATGTGAATGCTCAAGGATATATTTGCGATAAAATGTGGTAAGTCCCTTGCTTTTAGATTCAGTGTTTTGCGTAACGCTAGAATCTTCATGATAATGATTTACTAAAGGCTTTGGTATAAAGAGAGTTTGTAGATTATAGGCTTTTTGGTATTCAACATAACGTATGAGTAAATCCCTGTCTGTAGTGCTTTTTAGACTTTCATCAAAGCCACCTATGAAGAAAAATGTCGCAAGATTTATAAAAAGACTGCTACCTTGTATATTTGGATTTTGCATAAAAATTTTTTCTTTTGTAAGCAATTCTTCAGTTGGTAATAAGAGTTTATTGTTATTTTGTGTTATAAAAGAGATTCCAGCTGCTACAAGGGCTATTTTATTTTTACCATTGTTTTGTTGTATAGAATCTTGTATCGTATTCAAAGCTTCTTGCAAATATTCTTTTTCCCAAGAATCATCATCATCTAAAAATGCAAGATAGTAATGTGGCAAAGATGATGTGTTAAACAATATTTTTGCATAGTCTTTAGAATCTGTGATATATTGTGTACTATATTTATTGTTTTGAGAATGAGCTAAAAATTTTTGCAAAACATACATAGCCCCGCTATTCCAAGATCCAGTGCCAGAATGATGTTTTGTTCTTGTATTACGAATAATTTGTATGGGAATGGTAGGGTTTATAGAATCTGTGTATTGTTGCAAGATATGTGTGCAGTCTTTTTCATTATCATCGACAACGACTATTGTAAGATTCTCTTTTAGATTCTGCGTGATGACACTGTGTATCGCTCTATGAATGAGTGTATCAAATCTTTTATGACTTGTGGCAATAATGACAGCTATATTCATATATCCAGCCTTATATAATGTGGTGCAAGATAGCTTTGTGATGCATAAGAACCATCATTAAGCCATTGTTTTGGTGTTATAATAATGGAATCTTCATTTTTTAGAAATGCAACCCACCACGATAATGTGCTATTTGCCATAATAAGATGTTTGCACTGTTGCATCAAAAAGAAATCAAAGGCAACATTATCACAAAGATTCTTATCCATAAGAACGCAGTCCTTATCTTGAAAATGCTGTGTTATGAATGCTTTGTCATCACTGAAAATAAAAAATGTTGGATTATATAATTTTTTTCGCATTATCTGTAAGGCATTGGTGTAATATTGTGTTTCACTAAGATTGATAGGATAATTGCTCTGTAAAAAATCTCCTCTCCTTATATGCACAGCCGCAGATTCTTTAGTATTTTTGATTTTTTGTAGTGCTACTACATTATGACTATCTAATGGCGACTGAAAATGTATTGTTTGTTGTAGCAAAGTCTTGATTGGTGCAAAAATTTCATATCCCCAGAATCTTTCTTTAGCAATATATATAACATTATCTAAACTTTCACACATTTCATTGAAATTATCGAAAAATATATGTGGCACAAATAGAATTTTAGAATGTTTTTTGGAAAAACAGATGTTGTGTCTTTTATTATTATCGTAGCGAAAGTTGTTTATAGCCATAAGCACACTAAAGGAAAAAAGATGCCTAATTTTTGCAAAAGTTGATATGAAGAATATAAAATTTTTATATCATTATAAAATTTATGAATTTCTATATTTCTTGCTCCCATACCATTTTTTGTGCAATACCTACTTGCATCAAAAACAACATTTTTTTGTATTTTTAAGCTTATAAGTGTGCCAAAGGCATAGTGAAAGAGTTGATTGTCCAATCCTCCTCGTAATTCGATAATAAGTGGATTTGACATTATTCATAATCCCGAATGTTTCTTCTGCCTATACAAAAGTTATTGTCTTTGCTATGACATACAGAGTGCATAGGTATAGCCACTTTTTTGACAAAACTCTTGCAAATTTGTGTCATTTTTCCCTTCAGGATAACAAAATATGTTTATTTCTTGCTGCACTACATTCTCTAAATACACTTTAGAATCTCGTATCTCACATTCAGAATCTTGTATATGAAAATATAAATCTCGATGTATCATAGAATGGGAAGCAATAGTAGCGATATTTGAGAGCTCTTTAAGTTCTTCTTTGCATAAAAAGACATCATAGAGATTCACAAAAGGAGCAAAATGCACAGAGAATTTTTGCAATGTAGCCGATGAAGTTTGATTATAAAGCCGCTTAAGTATTTCAATATCACTTAACAAACTTGATTCTACATCTTTTGAAATTTGTTTTTTATTTATTGAATCAAGAAATTCAAACATTTCTTGCAGTTTATCTTTTGCTAACGCATAGATTATATCCATACCACTGTGTAATTGCAACAGCGTATTACCTGCATTAATGGCAAAAATCAAAGATTCTTTTTGTATACCTTGTGTGCTAAAATCCTTCATAAGTTGTCTTGCTACCCATAAATGCTCTTTAAATCCATCATCAAAGCTTAGACAAAAAAAACTGATTTGGATTTTCTAAACATTGTTGCAAACTACCAAATTTAAGCCCATTTTTAAGATTTCTAATGATAATATCTTTTAGTTTCTCATAGCCTATGACCATTTTTCTATCAAAATATAATGGTAAAATAGCTTGGTTATAGTCATATAAAACTCGATGAATCATGAAGATATTTGGCGGATTAGATTTTCTTAGTGTAGTATTGACATCTTGTGCATTTTGCAAGAAATTTGCCTCATAACCGTGTTCTTTTGCACACATTATAATGCCAGATAGGTCCTTTGGCAGACATTCCCGCCAAAGCAAAATGGTTTATCTTGATTATAGATGAGGGTATGGAGTTTGTTTATCCTATTGTCTTTTAGCCAGAGTTCTCGCACTTTTGTATACTCTGTATTAAAATGTTTGCAAAGATTATAACATTCATTACAAAAATAATCTTTGTAGCAAAATATGTGTTTTCCATATATTTGCAGATTTCAGCACTTAGAGAATCTGTTTGGATATATTCTTTTGTGGGACCTGCGACAAGAATATAATACTCTATCACTTCACTTGTGTCTTTATCCTTGCCACCAAAAATAAAATATGGTACTTTTATTACTTCCTTATGAAAATTATAAGGATAAGGGAGATAATAGATTGATTTGCCGATATATTCCGGGCTAAAGACAAGTCGCAAATGTGGGTATTTTTTAGAAAAATTGTTAGTACTTTTGGGAGGAATAGTTGATTTAATAAGCACAAGTTTTTCTCCTTGTATTGTTGCTAATACATTATCAACATTCTCTATATTTGTGCTTCCATATTCCTTAGATGGTGTATTGACACAAATCACTATCAAATGAAGATTCTGGCTATCAGTATTCAAGTTATTTGTATGTCTGATATTGATTTTTTCTTGTTGGGCTTCGTGTATTTTTTCTTCATTATTATCATATACATAAATCTCATAGTGATTCTTAAAAAATTCATAAAATGCCCTACCAACATAGCCATACCCAATAATGCCAATTTTTTTCATATTTTTTCCTGTTATATTTTATCTTTTACAAGCTCGAATGCTAAGAGATTGGAGTATTGCACAATACTATTTTGCATTCCTTCATTGCTTTGATAGATTGCCTTAATAGAAAGATGATATTTTGCGAATAAACTTTCATAAAAATGCAAGGGTCTGTGCGTTTCTGTACGAATATTTTGTGTGGAGTGAATCTTTTTTTTATAGCTGACTATTTTTGAGTAAAGAAACTGTTTTGTATCAAGATATTTTTCTTAACTTGTGCAATTACAATGACTAAAAAGAGGATTGCAAATCATAACAACAAGATATTTTTTGCTTAAAAGAATGCAGTTTTTTAATACAGATTCTAACTTTTTATCATCTTCAATTGTACATAAAACAAGCGAACAAAGCACTGAATCAAAACAGGTTTTGTTGTCTATGAGATTTTGTATTTGCGATTCATCATCAAAATATGTTATGTGGTTAAAATTATTTTTATATTTGAAAAATAAATTTGTATCGATATCAAAGGCAGTGATATTTTTTCTCAAAGATTCTCGTAAGAATTTGGCAACACCACCGTGTCCGCAATCATAATCAAAAATACTTTGTATTACATTCTTTGCATAGATTTTTGTAAGGAGCAAATGCTGCGTATTGCCCACACATTTTCTAAAATCTTTATAGAGTGAATCTATATCTGTATTTTGCTTATTAGTCTCTAAAAAATCTTTTATTCTAGTAAAATCACAGGAATGATTGAGTGGGCTTAAAAAATATTTTATATTCTCTATTTGAGCAAGAAAATCTTGCAACACATAAATCGCAAATACTCTACGACAAAAAGATTCAAAAAAATCTTGCTCAAATACTACTAAATCTCTGCCAATATCACAAACAAACAAATTTCCTTTAGAATCTACAACCAAATTCTGTGGAGATATGTCTGTATGCACAATTTTATGGGTATAAAATACATTGAGTAAAGCAATGTAGGCTTCTTTTATTGTAGGTACAAATTTTTGTGTATTGTGATATGGATAAGTGAGGATTAAAGATTCTCTTAAAGATTCTTGAGACGGCTTATAATACACCTCAAAGCTATAAGGGGAATTACGACAATGGTAGGACAAAGAACGTAAATGTAAATACGTATGCAATATATCTTTATGTGGTTTAAAAACTTTAAATACCTTATCTTGTCCATCTAGCTTTGCTACAAAACAATACCCCTCACCACCAAAACCCAAATATTTTATATTTTTATCTTGTAGGCTAAATTTGTTAGCAAGTGTCTGCAAGGCTTTTGTTTTAGAGCCTATGTCTTTAATGCTTTCAAAGCTTTTGTCATAAAATTGAAGTTTTGTTTGCAAGATATTTAGGACATCGCTGATATTTTCTGCTTTAAAGATTATATCATTGCGTCTTTTATCTAATTGCATATTGGCAAGCTTTCCAGACCAACCAATATCGCCTAATGCGATAATGAGCTTTTGTAGCTGCCATGCTAAAGAGACTTCATTGAGACTTCCAGCCCCACCACCAAGCATAATCACTGCCTTTGCTATGCTTACTAAGGTAATATTTCGTCCTATGTCGAAACCAACAGGTAAGGCAATATCAACAAATTCGTTAGCTTGTTTGCTGTTATAATTTGGCAAGATTCCCAAAATACAGCCTTTTTTATAATGCTTGGAATCTCTAGCACCTTGTGATACATCTTGCATAACACCAAGTCCACCTGTGGCAATTATATAACCATCATCAACTAAGCTTTTACCTAAATCATAGCCAAGACTACAAATTGTCTTTTGTGAAATTTCATCTAAAAAATCATAATTTGCATAACCAATAATAGCAATAATTTTATTTTTATGAGGCATTTCTTATTACCTTATGTTTAAAAAACATTGTATAAAAAAAACAAAGTCAAGGTATCTTGAAGCCATAATGGACTTGGAGTGAAAGCGTACAATGTATCACGACAAGATTAGGAAGCAAAACAAATAATTCTATAAAATACATTAATCACAATATTTCAGTTTTAAATGGGAGTATAAAAACGCTCCCATTTATCGTACTTTTTAAGCACTCGATACACTACACTTTGAAATAAACGCTCCTTTATAAATTTGCAAGGCAAGTTTAGAATCTACGATTGCATTGAGTTTGTGTTTACTTTAACCTTCTTGCATTTGTGTGGTTTATAATGATATAATACGCAAAAAAGATGAGGAATGAGTTTAATGTCTATTACTATTCAAATGCCAACGGGGCTATCTCTTATACAAACACAACGTCTAGGCTTAGACTCATTTTACCTCATCGATATACGCTCATCTCAATCTTACCAAGCTAACCATATACCAGATTCGTATAATCTGCAAACTCAAAGTCAAATCTTGCAATTTTTAGATGAAAAAGGCACAGCAAAGCCACTTTTGCTTGTGTGCTTTAGTAGCCACAAAGCACAAAAAATGGCAAAAGAAATCGCTAAAAACACAAAGGCTACAGTCCATTATTTGGACTGTGGCATTATGGAGCTCGCCGAAAGCTTCCATAGAGAGACGACGTCCCTTATGTCTTCCCTCGATGTTTCTTCTGATACTTCTATTCTTGATACTTCTATTTTTGTAACACACCAAGATTCACACAATACGGAATTAACGCAAAAGACAGAATCGACACAATATAACATAGCCCAACAAAATCCTGCTTTAAGCCCACTAGAAAAATCCATTAGAAAAGATTATCAGCAAAGCTCACAAGGCAATGTTACCCCCCCCCCCCGTTAGTAGAAAAAACTCTCAAAGAAATAGAATCTAAATATCTCTCAAGCACAAAAGCTTTTGTCATTGCCTTTAGCGGGGGAAAAGATTCTACTTGTGTGTTGCAACTTTTCTATGAAATGCTTCTTAGTCTCCCACTGCATAAAAGACGTCCCAGCTTTGTCCTGTGTTCTAATACTTTGGTAGAAGCTCCACATATAGAGAAATTTATGAAGTCTGTTTTAGATTCTATTAATGCCCATGCTAAAGCCCATAATATCCCCCTTGAAGTCATCGAGGTAAAGCCTAACCTTAAAGATGACTTTTGGGTCAATCTCATTGGTAAAGGCTATCCCAGCCCTACACGTACCTTTAGATGGTGTACCGATAGACTTAAAATCACACCAGCTAAACAGACTATCGCTACAATAACTAAGCAATTTGGCAGCGTGATTCTTTGTCTTGGGACAAGAAAACAAGAATCGAGTAATCGTAAAAAATCTATGGAAAAGCGAATCCTAACTGCTGATGGCTATTCTCTGCACCATGACTTTCCAGACACACTCTGTTATTCACCCATTGCCGAATGGAGTACCGATGACGTATGGGCATATCTCATCTCACACAAACCCAAATGGGATAAAGATCATAGTGAACTCTTTAGGCTCTATGCTAAGGCAAGTGGCGATGAATGTCAATTTATCACAGATTTATCACAGAGTAGTTGTGGTGGTTCACGTTTTGGTTGCTGGGTATGTACGGTAGTGAGTGAAGACAAATCTATGCGTGGTTTTATAGAAAGTGGTGAGGAGAATCTGAAGTCCCTGCATGATTTTAGAAATTATATCAAAGTCTTAAGGGAAGATTCTAAAGCTAGGGCGGATTATGGACGCAATGGGAGAGCAGTCTATAAAGTCGGAGCTTTGGGTCCATTTTTAAGTCATATCCGTCTTGAGATATTGCACAAACTCTTACAAACCGAGCAAGAGTTTATAAAAAATGGTGGTAGTGAAATCATTACAGATTCTCAAATCTTAGCCATTCAAAATGAATGGGACACAGATTTTGACTTTAATAAAAGTGCCATTAGAATCGCACAAAAATTTCATAGATTACAGGAGATTGGTATGCAAGAGACTGGTTTTATAAAAGCAAAAGTATTGCATAAAGAGATTTTAGAGGAAGTAGCTAATAAAGAGCTAGATTCTAAAACATTAGAGAGTTTTATCGCAAAAGCTATTGAGATTTATAATAACGCAAACACGAAAGGCACAAATAACGTATATCAGCAAATCACACAAGAGATACAAAAGCTTCTTAGTGATAAAACAGCAAAGTCTAGTATTGCAACAATGGAGGCGTGATGTTTATCACAAAAGTAATCTTATGCAATCTCTTTGCATATTATGGCGAGGTTAGCGTAGAGTTTGTATGGCAAGATTCTAAGAATTTGTATTGTATTTATGGAGATAATGGCTGTGGGAAAACAAGCTTTATCCGCTGTGCAAAACTCCTCTTTTTAGGTACGGGTTTGGAAGATAGGAGGCTACCGCCCATCATTGAACGATTTCACAAAAATAAATTAACACCCCATCATTTTATCAAGGGTAACTCTGAATGGAGAGGAATTTTAAACACTAATGCCTACAATGAGGCTAAAGAGGAATATTACATTTGCTTTGAGGGCGAAATAGAGGGCAGAGATTTTTCTCTTAAACGAAGCTGGGAGAATGTCTTCACACCACAAATACAAGAGAATCTCTATCTAAAAATTGGTACCAAATCCTATCATAATGAGGAAGCTCAAAATAAAATCGATACGATTGTGCCGCCAAATTTTGTCGAATTTTTCTTTTTTGATGGCGAAGAGATTGAGAGCATTAGCGATAATCTACGCACAAAATTGCGTGAGAAAATCGAGGAAATACTCCAAATCAAGCCTTTGGATATAATCCTTAAGCAAATTGATTCTTATAAAAAAGAGTTAAGCACTAATGAATCGCAAAACAAGGAGTTAAAACACACATTGCAACAAAAGAGGCACGATAAAGAAGGATTAGAGAGTGATTTAGCCTATAACCAAGAAAAATTGTTTGGAATAGAAAAGGATTTGCAAGAATGTCAAGAGGAGATTTTGCAAATACATCACAATATACAAAAACTTGCAATGAGTGCGAGTAAAGAAAGAGAGGATCTTATCTCCCAAAAAGATAGCTTTGATGAAAAGATTGCCACTATTAAAGAAGAAAGCCTTAAAGAGAATCTCAAAGCTGTGGTGTTTGTAAGCAATGGGGCTTTACTGCAAGAGTTAGAAAAAGAGATAGAATCTTTGCAAAACAGCAAACAAAAGGGTGATATAGAAGCACTTCAGAGGCTTATGCCAGAGATTAGGGAAATCACTCACAAAGAGACTGAGAATAGCCTTAGAAATCTAAAACCAGAAATTCTTCAAGAACTTAAAAAACGTTTTGATTCTATCCTTGACTCTCTCCCACAAAAGCTAGAATCTCAAAGCTTTGCAAACTCTTATATCCCTAAAAATTATCTTATGCCTTTAAGAGAATCTCTAGTGCGATTGCAAAGTTATCATCTACAAAAAGACATCGCTACTATCAAAGAAAGTAAGCAAAAAGTACAAAAAATCAATGAGGAGTTAGATAGGTTGTGCGATGATGATTCTACAAAAGCCGAGCGAGAGAGTTTAGAAAAAGCATTACAAGAGAAGCAAAATCAAAGACAAGAGAAAGAAAAGCAAAAAGAAGGAATAAGAGACACACTTAAAGATATAGAATCCAAAAAGGAACAAATAGAAAAAGACATCTATAATCTGGAGCAAAACATCAACACCGAGCGAATCGACCATAAACTACGTCTTTTAGAGAGTCTCAAGGAAAGCATACAAGGTTACAAAAGTCGTCTTATCCCTAAGCTTAGGGAGGAATTACGTTCTCTTATCTTAGAGAATTATCTCAAGCTTTTGCCTAATGGCAATATCAGAGACATAGAAATTAGCAAAGAGTTTGAAATAACCCTCAAAGATAGCAATAATCAAAATATTATTATCGCTAATCAAAGCAGCGGACAAAAGCAGATTCTAGCCACAGCGATTATATGGGCTTTAAGTAAACTCTCACATTCCCAAATTCCTTTTATTATGGATACGCCCCTAAGTCGCATAGACCCTACTAATCGCTCTAAAATTATTAAGGAATTTTATAAGCAAGATTCTCAAGTCATCGTACTACCGCATGGCGGGGAAATGGGTAAGCAGGAATATGAATTTGCTAAACCCAATCTAGCAGGACTCTATAAAATACATAATACTGATAGTAGCAGCTATGCTACTATCAAAAAGGCTATGATTGAAGAGATATTATAGGGAGGAGGGCTTGTATGGCAGATTTTCACACCACTAATTTAGAGGAAATGTTAATCGATAGAGTGCGTAAAGAAGGCTTTGGATATAGTCATGAGAGTGAATTACCAAAATATTTTATCTTACGCATTGCATTGGCTAGGGGCTTGCGATGTCCTAAGATTCCCTTGCGTTCACAACAATGGGAATACGAAAAATTAAAAGGTGAGAGAGGTAAAGAATATCGCCTAGAACAAATTACAGGCAAAGGTAAGGATAAAAAAGAGGATATGGATGTACTTCTACGTGCTTTTTTGTATATACAGCACAAAGAAGAGCTAGAAAAAGAAGAAAGTAATATTTTCACAGATGAAAAGAAATATCTTGAAATTTTAGAGAAATACATCAGACGTGGATTGTATGAAATCCAATATTCGTGGAAAAATAAAGATTGTTTTTATCAATGGTGCTTGGATACTCTAGGTTTGCAATCTCAACCCTTAGCGGATTCTATTCCCCTGCAAGATTCTAACTCATTATTAAATGAGGAGTATTTTACTAAGTTGCAAGGCTATTTTAGGAAGCTTGGCATTGGTATAGACCACATCGATACACAAGATTCTTATAGGCATTACATTTGTAAAATTGCTTTGCAAGATTCTACAAAGATTTCAGCTTTTAAGAAAAATGTAAGGTTTTTGGGTGAAGAGCTAGGCGTGGCAAATGTCGATTATCAGCAGATTGATGGTGTACCAAGAGGATATTATATTGCTATCCCCAAGCCAAGAGAGCATTGGCAAACCCTAGGTAAAAGCGACTATGAAAAGGGGTTACAAGAGTTGCAAAAGAAAGCTTATGAGTTGGGAATCTTTGCGGGATATACATTGGAACGTGAGATTCTGTGCTTTGATTTAGCTAAAGCCCCTCATCTCTTTGTTGCAGGGACCACAGGAAGTGGCAAAACTTCTTTTTTATGCGTTATGATACACACCCTTTTAGACACACATACCAATGAGGAGTTAGAAATCATCGTGATTGACCCAAAACACGGGGCGGATTATAAGGAATTTTCAAAAAATGTGCGACTTATTGTGGATATGAATGAGACTTGTGCAGTGCTTGATTCGCTTATTGAAAAAATGGAAAATCGCTATACTAAAAAAGCAGAGGGAGAAGAGGACTTTTTGCCGATAGTGTGTTTTGTCGATGAACTCAATGATTTGGTGGGGCAAGATAAAGAAGCTGAAGCAAAGCTAGAGCGTTTAGCCCAAAAGGCAAGAGCAGCAAAAATTCATCTTATACTAGGTACTCAGCGACCAGATTCTAAGGTTTTTAGTGGAGCTTTGCGTAGCAATATCCCAAGCCGCATTGCCTTAAAAGTGCAAAAAAGTACAGAATCGAAGATTATCCTTGATGAGTTTGGAGCGGAGAATCTACTTGGAACAGGAGATATGCTTGTAAAAATAATAGATTGTAATCAGCCAAAATACGTGTTAGGAATAGATTCCAAAGAGATTACACATTAAATTGTTATAAAGATACTTGATATTAATGATAGAATCTCTAAAAATCTGATTGAATTAAGAAATTTTGTAGAGATAAAATTATGGGCAGCTTACAAATGTTTTTTGATTTTTATACAGTTATCTTTGTTTTTATCAGTATCATAATGACATGCTATATCTCAATCTTTGTTTTAACAATGTTATCAAATTTTTTAAAAATGATATAAAAAGCTTTTGAAAGTAGTTGTGTTTGGTGTATTTACATCATTTTGCTCTTGCTTGGTTTTTCAATATTTTTTGCAATTAGGATTAAGCCCTATATCGCCGTAGCATTCCTGCTTATCTTGCCTCTGCTAAATCTTATGATTATTGCGATATTTGTGATAAGATTTAGGTTTGGAACGGTAGGTATTATGTGATTTTGTGATTATTAGTGTCTTTGTGTGTTTGATTACTATCTTTTATCAATCTTACTTTATCGATTAAAAAACAATGTTTCGCATAAGGCAATAATTGTTGTGATGAAACAAATTCGTGTTGTCGCTTTTAAACCTTTATATAATCTATATAATCTATATAATCTATATAATCTATATAATCTATCGTAATCCTGCAATGCCTCGCATAATCACCCTCTAGCAAAACTAATTTGTAGTGCTTTTAGCCTCGTTTAGAATCTAAATCTTGCTGTACTCAAACTCCAAACATATAAAAAGCCGATTCACAAAAATCCCATTTTTATGAATCTTTGCAAAACTACTTTTCAGGAATACAAAAGAGTTTTCATGTATCTATGTATTGGAATGGTTATCTGAGCATTTGCATAATTTTCCCCACAAAGCTTTTTAGAAAATAATCTCATAGGATTTTGGTTTTAGTATAGTAATTGTATGTTTGGTAGCGATTTGCTGCATGTGTGTATCGAAGTGATTATCTAAATTGGAATCTGATTATCAGTTTGGGAGTGTCCTAAGTGTGGTAATGAGTTTTTCAATCATTGTGTAAGTTGCTTGCTGCTTGAATTGATTGTGCTACAATCTATTATGAAAATGGCTTTTTAGCTTTTTTGTCGTAATGGTCTTTGTGTCATTATTAGATTTGGGCTATTATATTTTGGAATATAAAGGGGTGATAATGCAAGATTGAGATGGATTTTGGGTGTGATGGGAGCCGTGCATGATGAAAGCCAAGTGAAAATTTTAGCATTTTTACTGCATTATTAAAAGTCGTATGCAATGTTGTGCGTGTGTGATTTGCAAAACTTTCTTGAAATGTCTTAATCAAGGCTTTTAGGGGTATTTGAAGATTCTAAAAGATACAGATTTTGGAGGTTAAAAGGCAAGAAGTGCAGGTGTATTATAGCATACGCAAGAGATTATCATTATCTTGCCCTGCTTGGAGAGATTGCCAAACTACATTTAGAAATCCCACTGTTCTTTTGCTTACCCCCACCCCTTGTATCAAAGCCGAATTATAAGTCCTTGCTTGGAATATTAAATCCAATTTCATGTTGCATGTAATTAGCATTTGTATTCTAATGGTTTGAGATTTTAAAATCTCTGTCATGTGAAAATGGAAACTAGATAGCTTCTTAAGTATCTAAGAATCTGGTTTTTAATTGTAGAATATAGTATTTGTGGACTCTTTAGATTCCTAGAATCTAAAGATAACCAAGGGTTTACAGATAGAAGTCTATAGGAGAATCTTTGCAAAATTTCTAGAATCTTTTTTGGGATTCTAGAAATTGCAATAGAATTTAATATCATCAGGAATTTTTACAATTCACAAGCCACTTTCTTAAAGATTTTGATATTCAGATAGTTGTTGTAATAATGCATATACAAACTTATGATGCAGATGTTTTGGTAGCGAGGATTCCGCGTTTTGGTCCGCTTTTCCCATGACAATGTTTGTATTTTTTACCACTTCCACATGGGCATATATCGTTTCTTGCAGGTTTTTTGTCTTTAATATCTTCCTCTAAACCGTTGTAATTTAATACAAGATTATCATTTTCATGTTCTAATTTTGATAGTATTTTTTCTTCTTCTTGTGCTACATTTTGCATATTAAATTGAATAATTTGTAATGTGCGATATGCTTCAATTTTAATATTTTCTACTAATTCTAAAAAAAGATTATAGCTCTCTTTTTTATATTCTACCAATGGATCTTTTTGGTTGTAACCACGTAGGCTAATGCCGGTTTTTAAATGGTCAATGGCATAGAGATGCTCACGCCATGCGTTATCTACGACTTGTAAATAGATGATTCTTTCTAATTCATTTCGCATTTCCAAAGTAGTATTGGCAAATTTTTGCTCATACCTTTCTTGTAGCTCTTGAATAAGAATCTCTACAATCTCATCATAAGTTTTCTCTTTTAAAGATTTCTCAATTGTGATAGCATATTCTTCTTTTAGTACTGCCAATAATCCATCTATATCATAGTTTTCTGCCACATCATGCGGGAATATTTGACATCTTTGCAATAACACTTGCACACTTACTTCTCTATTCTCATTAATGCGTTCTTGCATACTAAAATCTTTCTGCAATAATTCATTACGAAACCTATAAATAACTTTTCTTTGCTCATTGCTTACATCATCGTATTCAAGCAAATGTTTACGTGATTCAAAATGTAAAGATTCTACTTTTTTTTGTGCTTTTTCAACAGATTTCGTAATCATATTAGATTCTATGCTTTCTCCATCTTTCATACCAAGCTTTCCCATGATTCCCTTTAGCCTATCGCTACCAAAAATTCTCAATAAAGGATCTTCAAGGCTCAAGTAAAATTGACTAAAGCCCGGATCTCCTTGTCTACCAGCCCTTCCACGTAATTGATTATCAATTCGTCGACTTTCATGTCTCTCTGTACCAATGATATATAATCCACCTAATGCTTTGATTTCCTCATCGATTTTAATATCCACCCCTCTACCAGCCATATTGGTAGCAATTGTTACTGCCCCTTTTAATCCTGCATTTTTAATGATTTCTGCTTCCTTATCATGTTGTTTTGCATTTAATACAGTGTGAGGAATACGTGCTTTTTTAAGTAAATTGTGTAAAATCTCGCTTTTTTCAATGCTTGCTGTTCCAACTAAAACGGGTTGTCCGTTTTTATGTAATTCTGCAATCTTTTCTATTACTGCGTGAAATTTTTCTTGTTCAGTTTTATAAATCAAATCATTTAAATCTTTTCTTTGTATTGGGAGATTTGTGGGGATAGAGACAACTTCTAATTTATAAATCTCTAAAAATTCCGTTGCTTCTGTTTGTGCTGTACCCGTCATACCACATAATTTATCATAGAGTCGAAAATAGTTTTGGAATGTAATGTCTGCTAGTGTTTGACTTTCTTCTTTAATGACCACCCCTTCTTTTGCTTCTAGGGCTTGATGTAGTCCCTCGCTAAATCTTCTGCCTTCACTTAGCCTACCTGTGAATTCATCAACAATTACCACTTCACCATTTTGTACCACATAATCTTTATCTTTTATGAATAGATAATTTGCCTTTAGTGCTTGATCTAAATGGTGAGATAATGAGGCATTTTCAATGGCGTAGAGATTGTCAACTTTAAAAAGGCTTTCGGCTTTTTTGATTCCATCTTCTGTTGTAAGAATTACGCGATTTTTTTCATCAATGTTAAAATCTTCCCCTATCTTCATAGCTTTTGCTACAGAATCAGCTTGTTGATAATTTTCCATTTTACGATTGATTGGACCGGAAATAATTAATGGCGTTCTCGCCTCATCAATTAAAATAGAATCTACCTCATCGATAATGGCGAAGAAATGGTGTTTTTGAACTTTTTGTTCAAGGTTATATTTCATATTATCACGTAGATAATCAAAACCATATTCATTATTCGTACCATATATAACATTGCTTGTATAAATACGTAATCGCTCTTCATCGTTGTGGATTCCGCTTGTAACAATGCCAACACTTAAATCAAAAAAATTATAAAGTGGCATCATGGTTTCTGCATCACGTTTTGCTAAATAATCATTGACGGTTACAACATGCACACTTTTGCCTGATAACGCATTGAGAATAACGGGCAATGTTGCTACCAATGTTTTACCTTCTCCAGTTTTCATCTCTGCTATACGTCCATCATGTAATGCCATGCCTCCAATAAGCTGCACATCAAAGTGCCTCATGCCAAGCACTCTTTTGCTTGCTTCACGCACGATGGCAAAAACTTCTTCAAGCTTAGAATCTAATAAGGTATTTATTATATCTATTGCCATTTCGTTATTATCTAAGCTCTCTAATTTATGCAGAATTTCATCACGAATGGTTTGGAATCGAGCTTTTAAATCTTCATTACTAATTTGTTGATATTGTGATTCTAAATCATTAATATTTTTAACACGATTGCGATAGATTTTTAATATTTTATCATTTCTTGTCCCAAATATTTTTCCTATCATACTTTGAATCATAGTTATTCCTTGATACTAAAATATAGTTTTTATACTGCTTGTTGCATGCGTCTGATTATGGCAATGAAAATTCAAAGCTAATTTTAATGCTTAGGTTTAGAATTTTATGTTTTGCTAATTGAAATATGTGATTATTTTTTTGAGTGCAAAACTAATTCATATGAACTTTTAACAATAGTAAGATCGCCTGTTACATTTTTATTATTTTGCTGTTTATGCAAACTGTTACGTAAATGATCATTAAGATTATCAAGTTCGTCCATACGTTCTTTTAATCGCAAAATAATGTCAACTCCAGCTAGATTCACTCCCAAATCGCGAGTAAGTTTTAAAATGGATTTAATTTTATCCATATCTCTTTGCGAATAAAGTCGCATTTTTCCGTCTGTGCGAGATGGTTCAATTAATCCTTCTTTTTCATATTGACGCAATGTTTGTGGATGAATATCAAGAATCTTTGCCACAACGCTGATTAAAAATACAGGTTCATCATAACTTGCATCCATTATAACTCCTTTAACTTAAATATATAGATTCTATCTTTTTACAGTTCTTTTTGCAATAATTCTTTAAGTTCTGGACTAAAAGTTTTAGGATTGGGTAATTTTGCTTTAATACGCAATATCAAATCACCGCGTTTCCCGTTTTTTCTATTTTTAAAGCCTAATCCTTCAATACGCATTTTCTGTCCATTTTGCATATTTTCTGGGATTTTAATAGTCATAGGTTTTTGTAGGGTTGTAATTTCACATTTTCCGCCAAATAACATAATTTTAAGCGGTGTTTCAACATCTTGAATTAAATCATAGTCATCAATTTCAAAACCATTCTCTGGAGCAATTTTAACAGTAATGATAGCGTCTCCTGTCATATTGCCAAATCTATTTCCCTTGCCTTTTGCACGTAATTTTGTACCATCAGTTATGCCTTCTGGGATTTTTAAGTCAAAGCTTGAATTATTGAGATTTACGCGAATAGTATCTCCGTTTATAGCACTTTTTAAAGAAATAGTAACATTTGCTTGTATATCAAAATCGATATCATCATGAATTCTAGAGTTAAATCCACCAAATCCACCAAATTTAGCACTATTATAGCCTCCTCTAGCCCCGAATATGCTACGTAAAATATCATTCAAATCAGCACCTTGATGTGAACGACTAAAATCACTAAAGCTTTGCCCATTAAACATAGCATCACCATATTGGTCGTATTCCGCCTTTTTTTGCGGATCACTTAGAATCTCATATGCTCCATTGATTTCTTTGAATTTTTCTTCTGCCTCTGGGGACTTGTTAACATCGGGATGGTATTGGCGTGCTAACTTGCGATATGCTTTTTTAATATCATCAGCACTAGCATTTTCGCTAATATGTAATGTTTGATATAAACTTTTTGACATATTATTATCCTCATATTAAAAAAATACTAAAAACTTTTAGTGATATTATAGCATAAAATTTGAGTTTATTTATATAAAGTTTATTGGAACTGTATTTGTCTCAAGAATGTATTGTTAGATTTTAAAACATATGAAATATTCAAACAAAATATCTGTAAAATAATAATTAAGAGACCTGTAAATTGTACAGCATAATCAATTATGTAACTAATATCCTAATGTTATCATGTCATATATTTCCTGAGTTAGGGTTGGATTATTTGTAAAATATGACAATTTGTCATTTGCATTACTTGATGTACTTACTAGGAATTTTTGCATAATATGTGCAATGCTTCTCACAATGACATCTGTTTCTATATTAACTCTACGTCCTATTTTATAGGAATGAAAAAGTGTATTGTGCATAGTATGCGGAATCAACACAAGTTCGAAAGAATCTTGCAATACTCGGTTGATAGTGAGACTAATACCATCAACACATACACTACCTTTTTCAATCATAAGAATTAATGTCTGTGTGTCAACACAAATACGAAATACATGTTGATTATTTTGCGTATAAGATTCGACAATAGTGCCGATACAATCAATATGTCCCTGTACTATATGGCCGTGCAGCCTGTCTTTTAGTAGCAATGCTGGTTCAATATGTACAAGTCCTCGTAAATTTTCTAATGCAATAGTTTGGGCAGTAGTTTGACTCAATTCAACACAAAAATAATCCTTTTTACTTTCAATGGCTGTCAAACATGCTCCATTAACCGCTATGCTGTCCCCAATTTGTGGATATAAATCTGATTCTAAACACAAAATTCTATTTTCATAGAATCGAACTTTTGCAAAATTTCTTACAAGCCCACTAAACATTTTCTATCTTTTTAAGACAAGATTATCGATACAAGCCATACATAGTGCGACAACCATCTGTAAAGACAATATAGTCAACTTGAGCATCTGCATATTGTGTCCGCATAGATTCAAAAACTTGCTGTATGATTGCAAGCGGAGTGATTTCGGCTTTTCTACAAATAATTCCTTGCAATTTAAAAGCTTCCCCTAATAAATTATAACGTCTTTTATCTGCTTTATTGATTCCATTAATTTGATTGGCGATTTTCACACTTTTTTGTAAATCTTTTATCATCTCATTAGCATTATTATATGGCTTTAAATTTTGTGCAAAAAGCACCAACGTGAATAGTATGATAAGTAACATATATTGCATAAAAATCCTTGATTTTGTATAATCTTATTGTATCATATTCTTAAATAAAAGATTCCAAAAATATGAGTAATCAAGATATAGTTAATGTTATAGTAATATCGATGATATATGTTATGGGGATAAATAAATGAAGATTTTTAAATGTTACTATCAGAATATAAAAAAACAAGGAGTGATGTATATATCAGCAAAAAACCTTGAAGAAGCCACACAAAAAATACAAAAAAAATCTGTCATTATCATACATATAAAAGAGATTACATGGTTTGCAATGCCTAGTAGTAAAACACGTGAACTTGAAAATATTTTTTGGCAATTGAGTTTTGGTTTTAATTCAGGATTACATATCATAACTGTTTTAGAATCTATCAAAGAAGGATTATATCATAAAGATAATATCATGTTTTTAGAGTCTATGTTATCCTCCCTCTATCAAGGTGATACATTATCAAAAGCTCTAAAAGAACATAGTGCTATATGTGGAAGTTTTGTCGTTGCATTATTTGAGATTGGAGAAAAAAGTGGTTATTTGAGTCAGACCTGCGAGCTTTGTGCAAAGGAGTTAGGACAAAAAAATGAGTTTTTAGATTCTATACGTAAAGCATTGTTGTATCCTAGCATTTTGGGCTTTGCACTTGTTTGTGTATTTATTATACTTTCATTTTTTGTGATTCCAGAATTTGGGCAAATTTATAATGATTTGGATACTAACCTGCCTCTTAGCACAGAATCAATCATTATTGTGAGTCGTTTTTTGCATGATTTTTTCTTTGAAATAATAATAGGATTTATATTTATATTATTTGTATTCGTTTTATTATTAAAAAATAAAATGTATAGAGATAAAATGATAATAATAACGCCAATTCTTAATATAATTGTGATAGATTATGAGTTGTACCGTTATTTTTTGGGGTTACATTATTTTATAAAAAGTCAAATTACTTTTGAAAAGAGTATTGAAACATGTAATGAACTTATTGATAATATGTATTTGAAAGGTAAGTTTTCGTGCATTACAGACTTATTGCATCGAGGTATCCCGCTTAGTAAGGCTTTAGAAGAAATTGACATACATATTGCCAATCTCGTGCTTTTACAAAGTGGTGAAAAAAGCGGCACTCTAGACCAAGCTTTGCAGCTTAATGCTGAATTTTATAAACGACGTTATAAACATACTTTACAGACATTGCATACATTAATCGAACCTTTTGCAACGATGATTATGGGATTATTTGTAGCATGGTTAGTTTTTAGTATAGTGAGCCCAATGTGGGGATTGCTTGAAGTAGCGATGTAGCAAAAAGCTGTTACAAAAGAAAAAAGAAATAAGTTGCATACAGGATAGTACTAGATAACGTTCAATTTATTGTTAAAACTAAGAGGCACAAATCTCATTGTATTATAAAATCAATAATGATATTAAATATTAAACAATATACTATTTATTTTTTTACTTTTTATTCTAAAAGAATAGTTTCATTTCATGATTTCATAATCACAACATTGATAGAAATTAGACGGATTTATGTGCATTATTTTTCATGTATTTTTGTAGATACAATACTTTTAAAGACTAAGATATAATATTTTAGTGATGAGTCAATATATCTTAATCTTTTTCATATTCTTGAGATTTAAATTAAAAATATAGCAAAGTTTTGTTAGAATCATGGTGAGTATTAAAACTGCAAGTTTTAATTGTAATCGCACAATGCTGCTTATCAAGGACATAACATATGGACTATGCAATAGATTCTGATAATATTATAAAAAATGCAACTTTATCATTTAATAAATCAAAAAAATATATACGTAAAAAAGATATGACTCTTTTTTTACGTTGTAAATTTTTAAACAAAAAAGATATGGATTTTTTAGAAGAGTTTGCGTTGATTCATATCAAAAATATACAACATGGTTCAAAGATTCCTCAAAATTTTCATGTAGTTTTAGATAATTTTATCTTTAATAATTTGTTCACAAAACATTTTTTCACAAGCATGGAGATGCTACGTCTTATTTGTTATCGTTTTTATATAGCATCATACAATATATTATTAAAAGATGTAAAATACCATTTGCGTTCGATATTATGTGAAAATGTGCTCAAGATTCCAATTTACAAAAAAGCACACAATACATTGTATTTTTTGCAGCCATTGCCAAACTTAGACAGTGAAATAGACTTTTTTTTACAAGAAAGTATACATATACTTTCTCAACAGCATTTTGACGGACTCGTTATCAACCCTCTTAACCTCATTATAAATACGGAATACAAAGATTCTCAATCTTTTATTAAAGTCTTTTCGAAAAATCTACAAATTTTACTTGATAATGCCAATGCAAAAATGATTATATTAGACAATAATCATGAATTTTTTTATGAGATTCTAGAAAGTGTCTGTATGTGTGTGCAAAATATTGCGTATCCAATCAGTATAGCGATTTCTCTGCCAAGTTACCATCTGCATTCCTTAAAAATGCTTGAAAAGATTATCGAAGTGAGTACTCATTTATGTAATCAGAAGAAAGCCAAACTTATTATCCGTCTAAAAGACTTGGATTTACATTATGAATATGAAAGCTTTTTATCATCGTATAATCATAAAATCAATACTATATTTACTAATCATGCAAGTGCAATGGCGAATTATATTGCTTTATTGCAGCAATGTCAGCTACACAAAGATATAATGGAGTGTATTGTGGTGAGTCAAGATTTCTTATTGCTAAGTTTTTTGCAAACTCTTGATTTTAATTTTAAACTTGAATTGCAACCACAACTTAATTATCCTCTATATAAATTTGCTAAAAAATCTGCTATCACATTGCTTACACTGCAATACTATACACAAGATTTTACTCAAGTTTTAGGATTGCGATTAAAAGGTGTGGCTAATATATTGCAACATGGAATTATACAAGCTATTACTATGCATAATAATAAACAAGAATGGGAAAAGAAATGTCAGGCTTTTTTGCATAGTATTAATCATGTGAAAAAAGAGGTGGTACATGATATTTTAAAAGATTCATATACATTGTTCGATGATAAACAGAAATTTGAAACCTTTAATTATGAATTACAAAAGCCATTGCATGTTCAATCTTTGTGTGATATAACACACACACAACAAGATAATACGCAAGATTCTAAAGAAAATAATCTAAATAATGTTAACACAGGACAATCAAAAGACGATAACGGTTTTGATTCGTTATTACATAGTCTTGATAATAACACGGTGTATTCTCAACATATTCATGTTACTTCTTTTGTTGCAGAGCTTGATAGAATTGACTTCACATTGCCAAATCTTAAGAAACTTGAAGATATTTTATATCTCAATCAAGAGGATACCAATCGTTTAAAAATACAAGGAATCAACAATGCACCGGTACAATTCTCGTTACATGCAGATAAAGAACAAGAGGTATTGCAAAATGCCTTAAAAAAACAAGAAGAGATTCTAACTAATCGTTTAAATATTATGACTTCTATTATTTCGCGACTCAAAGAATGTATGCAAGGTATTTTTGAAACATTATGTCATTTATATCCTCATGTACCACATTTTATTTTTGAAGAACAAGTCTACACACTCATTGATACATTTAAATACTATGCCTACGAATATCGTGTATTATTACATGAGACAGATTCTGTCTTATTGATACCCATTGGCAATGTTTTTATTCACACCAAGAATCTTGCTATTCATGAAATCGCCTCAATTTTGGCAAGTAATATTATGATTGGAAATGTATCATTTTTAGATGATTCAATTCTTTCACGTGTTTTTTACTATATTTTTAGTCCTATTTTTGATTTTTGTCCTTTTATGGCTATTACTAGTGAATATACAATGGGCGATGCTATACATCGTGAAATCATCGCCAAAAAAGATATATCACACAAATGTTACAACAATAATCTTTTAGTTTGGGATAAAGGGACGAGCATTGTTTTTATTAGCTCTTTTTATGATTTTCATGAAGCATATTTACAGGTGCAAAATATGCGATTTTTCGGTAATTCTCATATTACTATCTATACAGATGAATATATATACAATAAGGCAAAGCAGGTTTTTATTCCATTGCAGGTTTTGCAAAGTTCTTTAGGAGATGTCATTGCCAATATCTCAAGCGATGTTTCAAATGTTAGTCTTTTTACTTATAATAAGACAGAAATGAATTATGCTATTAAACATTTGAAAGTTTCTGTGTGTATCAATGGTGGATATAGGACAAAACTAGTATCTGGTTCGCCACGTACATTTTTGCCAGGATATTTGCAGCCATTTGGTAGTAAACTATTGTTATTGCAGCTTTTGCAAACGAGTCCGAATAGTATTATCAGACAAAATAGCCTTTATTCAGATATTATTGGATGTTTTAATGCTATTTTAAGTGTTGATGAAATTGAGTTTTTATATAATTTAAATCATAATTACAGCCAATTTTTAACACATTTAGAAAGGATGGTAAGTTTTGATAATATTTATGAAATCAAAAAGCCATATAATATGTGTATGAGGGTATACAAACAAGATGATATTTTTCATGTTTGTATTATTATGTTAATAGCATTCTTGCTGCAGATTCCAACAAGAATGAGTTTTACACAAGATTATTTTGATAATCAAGAAGTCTTGTCGAAACTCCAAGCTGAATTACAAGAAAGATATATCGATTTTCTTACATTAGTCATAGAGCGTGAGGAGAGCTTTTTAGAAAAAATTACACCTGATACATTAGTCAGAATCTTGCAAGATGAAGCCGATTTCTCAACAACCGATACTTATCGGTATTTACGTAAAAATAATATTATTGCTGAATATTCTTTACCAATTCTTAATAAAAATTTGGAGCTAGAACGCTACCTTACTACACAATATATACAAATACAACCAAATTTCTTTTTGCAAACACATGTTAATAGTGCCCCCTTAAAAACAAATAGTCGTCGTCTTAATTAAAATGATATATTGACTTCAATCAAATTTTAGATTAGAGTTAAGTTCATGCTTGCTCTCTGCATGACTTTCTTAGATTCAATATCGCATGATATTGCGTAATTTTCGTAGAGATAGGATAATCGAATGTTTAAGCTTATCTCAAGCTTTGTAGAATGTTTGGAATCTTTTAGAATCTAAGTTGGTATTTTTTAGATTCTAAAAGATTGAATCGTATAAATGCTTAGATGACATGCAACATTCATAAATTGTATATGAAAAAATCATGCCAATATAGGAATTATGAGCAATAAGATATTTTTGCATAGATAGTAATAATGTAATCTATCTAACATGTAATGATATTAAATAATGATTAAATGTATGATACTTTCAGAAGTCATCGTATTCTAATCATCTCAAAAATATAATAAGAGATTCACAATTATTCTAACCATTATTCTGTGATGCCATTATTCTGTGATGAATATAATTTTTACTTTTCCACACATTAAGAATTTTGTGAGACCTAAATATGGAATCTTTGGGAATCGAGATGATTTTTTGTGTAGTTGTATGGCATAGAATCTCAAATAGCAAGAATGGGAATATATGAATTATGAAGTTTTATCAACTAGATAATTTTCGTTGTAGACTTAGCAGTAGCAAGAATTCATAAATATTAGCAATTTTAAAGAATAAAAATGATAGAATCTTGTGTAAGATTTACATGTTATTGAGTTTTATAATTAGGGTGTAGAGTGGATTTTTTAATTGATTTTTTTATTCATGATGAGGTCGAACAAACAGCCTTATTTCCGCTTTTAAACTGTTCTAAACATGAAGCTTCACTCTTACGTGAAATAGTGTTTCTTTATTTTAAGGGTGAAAATGAAATTGAGGTTGCTTCATTTTTAGAAAATTTTTATTTTGCACATGGTTTTGAAGTGCTGCCATATTTGAGAGAAATTAAACATTTAATTCATCTTGGATGGATTCGATGTATGGATAAATTTGAAAGTGCGTTAGAATTACGCAATACTATAATTACACCACATGTAAATGTTTTGAAACTTTTAGAAGAAGGTCGCATTATCACCAGCACTATCACAGAAAAGACATACCATAATTCATTGGAATATTTGCAAGATGAATGGAATCGTTTAAATCTCATGCTTCAATGCAATAAATCACCAGCATTAGCTATTAATACGCATTTGTCTCGATCATGTAATCATTACATCGACACATTGACAAATATAATTCATAAGAATCTAACGAAAAATAATAATAAATTTAAAATATTAGAATATTTTAATAAAAATAATTTTAATCAGTATGAAAAGCTCATTTTCTTATTACTTGCTCAAGCTCAATATAATGGTGCATTTGGATTGCCAATGAAAGATTTAATTGCTTTAGGAAAAAGTGAAGAGGAAAAAATTGTTATACAAAATCTCTTGACCAATAAAGCAAAATTACTTAAAGGTGGGTTTATTGCACTTACAGAATCAGAATCATATATGGATTTTTCATTTATGGAACAAGAATTTTGCATACCGTCTCATGTTTTTAATAGTCTTGTTTTTGAAAAAAATATGCAAAAAGTCAAACTTGAAGATGAGGTAGAAAGAAGTGAAATCTTTGATATTATTAAACCAAAAAAAGGATTGGATAGTATCATTGTTAATAATTCTCTAAAAGAACGATTTCATATTTTGTTGCAACATTTAAATCCACAGGTACACAAAAGATTAAAGTTATGGGGTATTAAAGAAAATGCTGGTATAGATTCTAAAATATTATTATATGGTGATAGTGGAACAGGCAAGACAACATCAGCTTATGCGTTAGCAAAGGATTTGAAACAGAAAATTTTGAGTTTAGATTGTTCAAAGATTCTATCCATGTATGTGGGTGAAAGTGAAAAAAATGTCCGAAGAATTTTTGATGAATATAAGACTATTGCAAGCAGAGTCCAAGAGAAACCTATCTTGTTGCTTGATGAGGCAGACCAGCTTTTAACAACACGTAACGATATAGCAAGCAGTGCTAGTCGAATGTATCACCAAATGCAAAATATCTTTTTAGAACAAATTGAGAAATTTCATGGAATCTTAATTGCTACTACAAATTTAATAGATAGTTTAGATTCTGCATTTTCAAGAAGATTTCATTATAAGATTTTATTTGAACGCCCTAATTTTGATTTACGTGTAAAAATTTGGAATCTTCATTTTCCAAAGAATGCTGATTTTGCTGATTCACAAGATAATCTAGCAAAGAAACTTGCAGTTTTTGAATTAAGTGGTGGACAAATTAAACTTATCATAGAAAATACTTGTTATAAAATAGCAACGCGTAAGAAGCCTATTTTTAGTTATGAAGATTTTATCGAGGAGATACATAAAGAGCAGGAGGGAGAATTTGGGGGCAATAAGCGTATGGGTTTTCATCATGTCGTTGCAAATTAGGATAGAGCATGTATTATAGAAATAGTTTTGTATTGTTTGCTACTTTTATGTGGATTCTTATAATGTTAAGCGGTTGTTTTTTGTTTGGATTAAAGGGTATTCTTGAATCGAGCAATTATCAAATTGTGAAGCTTGAGATAGATAATAGGGTAATTCTTAGTCCGCAAGAGTTGGCTAATGAAGCGAGAGAGCAAGGTGGATTACAACAAAATAATGACATTGATATATCATTGTATGAAGCCAACAGACAAAGACCAACAAGTCGGATTGATGATATTAACTCTGCGTTTGAACAATTAAAACAACGTAATCAACAAGATGATGTTGATGACAACGTTGGGACACCGCTAAATGAACTTGCAAAAATAAATCTTAAATCCACATTTAATTTAGACCGTAGTCAAGATATGTTGTATGGAAAAGTAGGATGCAATGATTATACAGCAAAGTTCTTTTGGCAAGATACAACTAAGATTGTTATTTCTGGTACAGCAAGTACAAGAAAAGTATGTTCACCAAAAGAAGTAACGGAATTTCAAAATATTTTTGTGCGTAATTTTGACGGAATATATGTGATTACAAAACTTAAAAATCGCAAGGGATATGTGCTGAATAATGGTCGTATGCGGATTTATATTAAATAGTTAATCTAATGTGGAAGATAGAATTTCGTTCTCTATATCTATTGTTAAAATATTTAGGTTGTTATCATAGACTCACTCTTTTGACTTTCTTAGTAATTGTATAGTATGCAGCATATTTTAGCTCTATGTTTCAAAAATTGTAATATTTTCTATTCAATTTTATTAAAAATTATTCAGCAGATTCTCACTCTATCAGAAGATGCAGCTTAATTGGAATTGTGATGAGATGACAGAATCATAATAGCTTAATACCAATCAGTGTAGTTTAAATGTATGATTCATTATTGCTAACCTTTATCACTATTTATAATTGTGATGGAATAATACCGATGTTAATACGTTTTGCAGAATCTCGTTGCATAGCAATGCGTATGTAGTCTTTATAAATTTTTCTATAATTGGGTAAAATTGTGTCATTAAGATGGCTAAAAGGATAGATTCTGAAATCTTGTCTTTTGTCATTATAATAAGTATAAATAAGATCCATTCGTATATCTTGTATTGCTATTTTTGGTCGTATGGAATCTGTGTGAAAATCTTTGCTAATTTTTACACTAACAAGCATACCAATCTTTTTTTCTAAACCTTTTTGAGCTGAAATCATATTTCCAAGAGAATATAGAATAAGAGTATTATCAATAAATTCGATTGGGGCTATAACATGCGAATGATTCCCTATTACTATATCAACTCCTTGTTGTGCTAAAAATTTTGCCATTTCTTCTTGTTCTTTTGTTGGCATAAATGAATACTCTATACCCCAGTGCATTGAGACAATCAGTAAATCCACCTTATCTCGTATATTTTTAATATCATTTGCTATTATATCTTTTGTGTATACATTGACAAGATATTCTTTGCCTTTTGGTATAGGAATGCCATTTGTACCATAAGTGTAGGCGAGCATGGTGTATGTTATGCCGTTTTTTTCTAAGATTCTTGGCTTTTGCCTATCTGCAAAGGATTCATAACTACCAGCAGTTAAAACATTTTTGTTCCGCCAATATTGGAGAGAGTTCGCTATGGCGATTTCACCACGGTCAAGTGTATGATTGTTGGCAAGGGAAATAAGATTAAATCCCATTTGCACCATAATGTCACCAAATTCCTGTGGTGAATTAAAAGTTGGATAGCTACTTAATCCAATTTCTTTGCCGCCTAAGATTGTTTCTTGATTATAGAAGGCTAAATCATGAGAGCTAATAAGTGGTGCAATGGGGGATAATATATGAGTAAAATCATAGCATAAGTTTTGTTGAGTTTTTTGTGGATTCTGTATTTTAGAGTTTCGCAGAGTGGATTGTGATTGTGCTACATTGTGCCGTTTTGTAGAAAAAACGTGTGCTGTCATGGGATTTTGACAATTATATTCAGCATCCCTATAAACATTGCTATGCAATAGTGCATCACCTGCCATAATAAGTGTGAGTGTATTGTGTGATTTGGAAACATTTGGTGTAAGAGATTTTTTAGCATAGCTTTGTAGATGAAATATACCATATAAACAAATAATGCAATATAATAGACGCATATATATCCTTAAAAGAGTTGTAGCTTCATGCTATTATAACACAATGCCATCAATTACGATAGTTTTCTTTAAAATATATAAACTCCTAGTGATACGTGTAAAAGTTTTGTTGGTAATATCAAAGCTGATTATTCCTATATTATTCACACGTAATATCGCAATATTCTTAGATACTTGACAAAAACATACTACAATAGCTGATTTATAATCAAGCAATTCTAGAATCTAAAAGGAATCACATGCAAATTATCCCCTATAATCCACGTGATATAGAATCTAAATGGCAAAAGATTTGGTTTGATAATGAAGTATTTGAGCCAAGTAGCGATTTTTCTAAACCAAAAAAATATATTTTGTCCATGTTTCCCTATCCTAGCGGAGCTATCCATATGGGACATGTGAGAAATTATTGTATAGGTGATGTGATAGCACGATATTATCGTATGCATGGTTATAACGTTTTGCATCCTATAGGTTTTGATGCTTTTGGTATGCCAGCAGAAAATGCAGCAATAAAAAATAAGATTCACCCGAAAACTTGGACATATTTGAATATGGAAACAATGCTAAAAGAATTGCAGGCATTGGGACTTAGTTTTTCTAATAAAAGAGTTTTAGAAACTTGTGATGAAACTTATAGTAAGTATGAGCAAGAGTTTTTTATAAAAATGTGGAAAAAGGGGCTTGTCTATCGTAAAAAAGCATTTTTAAATTGGTGTCCAAAAGATTTGACAGTACTAGCTAATGAACAAGTTATTGATGGAAAATGTTGGCGATGCGATACAGAAGTGGTGCAAAAGGAGATGTATCAGTATTATCTTAAAATCACGGATTATGCTGAAGAGCTTTTGAGTGATTTGGATTCACTAGAAGGCAAATGGCCTAATCAAGTTATCAGTATGCAAAAAAATTGGATTGGCAAATCACAAGGATTAGAATTTAGCTTTATGTTTGATGAAGATTCCAAGTCTAAACTTGATAATACCATAGAATCTTTGAATGTCTATACAACAAGATGTGATACCATATATGGAGTGTCTTATTGTGTGGTAGCTCCCGAACATACAATCGTGGATATTCTTTTACAAAAAGAGCTTTTGGATTCTAAAGAAACCCAAAAGATTCACAGTATTAGGAATCAGAGTGAGAGAGAAAGAGCTATAGCTGAAAAAGAAGGAGTGCCATTACCATTATATGTTATACACCCATTAACAAAGAGAAAATTGCCGGTATGGGTAAGTAACTTTGTATTAATGAGCTATGGTTCTGGGGCTGTCATGAGTGTGCCAAGCCATGATGAAAGAGATTTTGAATTTGCTAAAAAATACAATTTACAATTATTACCCGTTATTGAGGCTAAAGGGGAATATGATGGTATTAGTAAGCCAAATACACAAGATGGAGTATTATGCAATAGCGACATATATTCGGGATTAGAAAGTGCTGTTGCTAGAGAAAGAATTAGTGTATTTTTTGAAACATATAATCTTGGAAAACGCAAGATTAACTATAAGCTAAGAGATTGGGGAATCTCTCGGCAACGATATTGGGGGACACCTATTCCATTGATACATTGCAAACAATGTGGTATTGTAGAGGAGAAAAAATTGCCCGTTACTTTGCCAAGTGATATTACAATCACGGGAGAAGGTAATCCATTGGAAAAACATTCTACGTGGAAATATACTACATGTCCTCAATGTGGTAAAGATTCTATAAGAGAAACAGATACGATGGATACTTTTATGGAATCTAGCTGGTATTTTCTTTATTATACAACACCCCAAAATATACGCAATGATTCTGTTTTTGATATACAGTCTTTGCAGTATTTTATGGAAGTAGATGAATATATTGGTGGCATTGAGCATGCTATCTTACACTTGCTCTATGCTAGATTCTTTACTAAAGTCCTTAGGGATTTGGGTTATTTTTCTTTTAGTGAGCCTTTTACTAGATTGCTTACGCAGGGTATGGTGCTAAAAGATGGTGCTAAAATGAGTAAAAGTATTGGCAATATTGTAGAACCTAGTGATATTATACAATCTTATGGAGCAGATACTGCACGACTTTTTATTCTTTTTGCTGCACCACCAACGTATGCATTAGAATGGAATGATGAAAGTGTGAAAGGCTGTTATAAATTTATCAATCGCTTGATTGATAGAAAGGGTAGGGTGCAACGGTGCAATGAGATTCCCAATATAGAATCTAGTAAGCTTTCAAAAGAAGCTAAACATGCAAGAATGAAGGTTTATGAGGCTTTGCAAAAGCAACAAAATATTTTTCACAATAAGCTTGAAGGATACCCTTTTAATACTATTATTGCAGCATGTATGGAGGCACATAATGCCATTTCTATACAAGATGATGATAGAGTTTTTACTGAAGGATATTTTATTTTATTGCATATTTTAGAGGGTTTTATTCCTCATATTGCAAGTGAGCTTAGTGAAGAATTATTCCACTTAGCAAATTTCAAACCCATCGCAATAAAACAAGAAGTTTTTGTAAAAGATGAGGTTACTTATGTAATTAGTGTAAATGGCAAAAGACGTGATGAAATTACATTGGATATTGCCACAGAAAAAAATGAAATTATAAACATGGCTAAAAATAAGGTGCAAAAGTGGCTTACATCAGAGGTAAAAAAAGAAGTTTTTGTGCCAAATAAGCTTATTAATTTTGTGTTATAAGATTGTCTTGTGGTATACTATGTGTTATCTTGAATGATTTGAAATATAGTGATTTTTACTTAATATAATAAGGTGAGCTTGATAGTTTGATAATACTTTAGACTTCAGCTGGTTAAGTATTGATGTTGATACGGTTTTAAGGGATATAATGATTTCTGTAATTACGCCAAGCTTTAATCACGAAAGATTTGTGGGATTTTTTATAGAATCTGTTTTAGCACAGACCTTTGAGGATTTTGAACTCATTATTGTTGATGATTGTTCAAATGATAATAATATCAATGAGATTTTAAAATATAAAGATTCTAGAATTAAGCTTGTCCAACATGAATATAATAAAGGAATTAATGCAACGCTTAATACTGCCTTTGAAAATTCTAGTGGAGATCTTTTAGTTTTTTGTGCGAGCGATGATATGCTAGAGTCTCATGCCTTAGAAGTCTTGCACAATGCAATGATGAAGAATGATGTTGTGGGGGTCTATGTAGCATTAGAACTTATTGATAAAAATAATCAGCCGGTTGGACGCAGTATTGAATCAAGAGAATATTCAAAATATGGGCATTTACGTTCTATATTTTTGCATGAAAATTCACTCACATCACCAGGGCTATGTCTTAGGCGAGAAACCTTTGCTTATATGTATCCTTTGCCTAGTGCAGTGTGTAATTTACAAGATATGTATATGCATGTCAAGATTTTATTGCAAGGTGAAATTATGGTATTACCAGATAAGCTTGTTCAATATCGCATAGAGCATGGACAAAATATTAGTGCAAAATCTGCCATTACTTTTATGCGAGAGAACCTAGAGATTCAATATATTTTAGATACTTTTTTGGAAATCACAGATGTAGATTTGTTATCAAAAGTTTTTTCTATAGAAATAGCGAAAATAAATATCACTCCTTATCTCGATACTATACAATTTTTCCTTGGACGTATGGCTTTGGAATCTCCTGACCAATATCGGAGAATATGGGGATATCATAAAATTATGGAAGTCTATAATGACAAGGTATATCAAGATATTGTATTGCAAAAGTATAATTTTGCTTTTAAGGATTTTTTAAATTTTAGTCAAATTTGCATTGATGATAGTGTGCAAAGGAAATATAAAAAATATAAAAAGCTTTTTAATACTACAATAATTGCATTTGTTTCTGTTGTTCTGATATTTGCAATTACAATTATAGGTATAAAAGGGATAATATGAAAAAATCACCAAAGATTGTTCAATTAGCCGGTCAGCTTGGGAATCAAATGTTTCAATATGCTTTTGCAAAGGCACTAGAAAAAAGGTGGGGTTGCGAGGTGCTTTTTGATAAAAGTTTATATGAAGATGAAAAAGCAAGATTGTATGGATTGCATATATTTAATTTGAATCTGCAATTTGCTACAAATGAACAAATTGCATTGGCAAGGCAACGCAATAGCAAACTACCCGGATTTTTACGTAAAATTTTTGGTATTAAAAAATATAATATTGCTGTAGAACCACAAGGGTATTATTGCTACTATAATAAAAAATTTCTCTTTGATAAAGATTATTTATTATACGTAGGTTTCTTTCAAAATGAAAAATATTTTAGTGCCATTGCTACACAAATCAAGCAAGATTTCAGATTCCCTCCTATACGAACAGATGATGACTATACACAAGAAAGAATGCAAAAAATACAAGATTGTGAAAATAGTGTTTTTATACACATTCGACGTGGTGATTATGTGAATTGTGGTTGGGAGTTAGAAAAAGACTATTATAGAAAAGCGGTTAAGTATATGTTAGAAAATATAAAGAATCCCAAATTTTTTGTTTTCGGGGCAACAGATTTGGAATATATAAAGTCATTGGATATTGGTTATGAATTTGAAGATTTGAGTGAAAAGATTCCAACATCAGCAAATTTCTATGAGGATATGCGACTAATGAGTCATTGCAAGCATGGGATATTGGCTAATAGCACATATAGTTGGTGGGCAGCATGGCTCTCTAATAACGGGGGGGGGGGGCAAACCTTTATAGCGCCAAGTCCTTGGATTCTTAACAGAGATGATATTATCTGTTCAAATTGGATAAAAATACAAAGAAATTGTGAAAAAGGAGAATAAGGTATGAAAAAATATTCGTTAAAAAGATTTTATAAAAATATTATTCATTTGTTTCGTTATAGCATTAAGGAAATGTATCATAATCAATTAGAATCCCGTGCTGCACTTCCGGGCTTGGTAGAAAAAATTAAACGTGAAACCAAAAATGATTGGGAAATGATTAGGACATTTCATATTAAAGATGGATTTGAGACTATACAAGAACTTATTGATACACAGAAAAGCTTGATACGATTTGGTGATGGGGAAATTATGTTGATGAGAACAACGGGGGGGGGGGGGGATTGCCTTCCAAAAATATGATTCTAGGCTTGCACAGGGTTTGCGTGAAATCATTTTTTCAAATGATGAGAGATTGCTGATTGGAATTTGGCGGGAATATTATTATTCGAGCATCGGATTACGTGAGCCTGTACGAGAATGGATGTATGAATTTGTCCCACGGTATTATTTTATTATGGAAGAATTTTTGAGAGATTCTAAAGTTTATGGTTCTACATGTATTTCTCAAGTTTATGCAAACTATGAATATTATGATTTTGAGACACATTATTCTTTGATGAGAAAAATTTGGGATAATAAGGATATTGTTCTTATATGTGGTGATAAGATTTTTCCTCATATACAGTATAATATTTTAGATAATGCTAAAAGTGTAGCATATATCTATGGTCCAATATTACATGCTTATACGGAATTTGATACACTGAAAGCAACGATAGAGCAAATTTCAAAAGATAAACTCTTATTGTTTGCATTGGGTCCATGTGGCAAAGTATTGGCATATACTATGTTACAACAAGGATATAGAGTGATAGATATTGGACATGCTATACAAGATTATAATGCCTATAAAAATCGTGTAGTCATGGATTCTGCAGGCATAGCACAGTTCTTTGCTCCAGATTTATGATTTTATATGTGACACAGTAATGTTACAATAAAAGTATTTCATACAATTTCTTAGTATCTTACAACACAATAGCTCTTTATTTTCTGATGTATTCTTTTACCCTTTAGATAATTCATGATGTTATAGATTCTGTAACATAATCCTACAATTTTATGTTTAAATCTTGTTTTTTTGTAAATACCTCATAGTAATGAGATGTTAGTTATTGCACCCAAAGTTTTTGTAATAATTAGCACTTACTTTTTTGCCATAAATCATTGCCTTTTTCGTTTTTCATTCATACAATCATGTAATTCTTTATGCAAAATCTATTATATGTCCATTTTTTAATATTACGTCGTGTAGAGATTTTGCATATTCCAGTGTTTTGTTACAGTGTTTTTGTAAAATGATAGTGGATTACGCTAGTTGGTATGATACCCAAAAGCTACTTGCTACAATGTCTATTTCGAATAGTATTGTACGTTTCTTGATTCTAAATACGATGAGAATCTCTTATAATTTTTCTATTATGCTAAACATTTATAATAATTGTGGTAATTAATTATATATTATAGTAATAAAATACACTAATATTATTATATTTAGTATAAAAATAGAATTATAATGCTAAAATAGATACTATGCAATCTTGTTAAAAGTTTGGAATGCTATATTGTAATAATTGCTTTTTTGTTTAAAAATTTTTGTTATATATTATGTAGTTTATTCACGTAGGCAAATGATGTATTTTAAATATATGCATAAAATATAATCTATTTGCTGTGTTTTTAAATCAAAATTATTCGTAATTGAAAAACATATAATTTGATTTTGATTACAAAGTGTTTACTGATTCTACTTGGATAATTTATAAATTTTTAGTGATAAGACTCATGTAATGTAATGGTTGTGAGAGGTATCAAATGAATAGATATGTTTTTTATTTTTATTTATTTTATACGATAATGTCATTGCTCTATGCTAATGATAGGAAAATTAAAATTAGTGTTAGTATCCCCCCTTTATATTTTTTTGTCGATAAAATTGCAGGAGATAGGGCAGAGATTTCTATTATTGTTCCTGATAATAAAAATGCTGAAACTTATGAGCCAGACTTCAAAAGTATCCAAACTATTACAGAATCAGATATGTTTATAGGTATTGGTATGCCATTTGAGAAAATATGGTTGCCAAAAATTCTCAAATCAAATAATATAGCCAATACAACCAAAACTGTTATGTTACAGGATATGCTAAAGCAACCTGCTTCTAACACTGAATCTCATTTATGGTTGAGTATCAATAATGCTAAGAAAATCACACATATTATTGCCAATACATTGGCAAATTATGATACTAAATATGCAGATTTTTATCTCAATAATGCAAAAAAACTCATTTCATCATTACAAATTTTACAAGTAAAACTTAAACCTATTATGGAATCTATGCCACATAAAGATTTTATTGTGTATCATCCTATTTTTGATTCTTTGGATATAGAATTTGGACTTAAAGAACATGCCTTAGAGAAACATGGAAAAAAATATGGAATCAAAGATATTTTAGAACTTGCAGAGTTGGGTAAAAAGTTGCAAATTAAAAGGATTTTCACTCAAGGCTACAATAAAGATATAATGGCACTTGCAAAATCTATTGATGCCCAAGTTATTACGATTGACCCCTTAAGTAAAGATTACATAAAAAATTTAGAAACCATTCTATTACAAATATCAAAAAGCTATGAATCTTTTAATAACCCTTAATAGTCTTATTTTTTGTCATTTTTTATTATAGAAATATTGTGAATCATTAGTGCTGTGTATAATTATTAAAGATTAAATACAGGATTTTATTTTTAAATTTTTAATATTTTATAGAAAATACCGATATTTTTCAATAGAATAGACTATGGATTCATTATTGGCATGTTATTTGCTTAAATTCATAAAATTTTAATTACAAGGAAGCGTTATGGATAAAATGTTGCAGACTTTCAAAAAACATTTAAGTGGGTTAGATAATATTAGTATTGAAGACATCATGCTTAATGCTACAAAACAAAGCAAAGTGCAAACACATCGCTTTGGTGAAGGTATAAAAGCAGCTAATGAATTAGTTGGATGTTTGCAGGTGCTTACCGCTAAATTAAACAAGTTGCAAACTATTGTATCTAAAATTCAGTTTAGTTTAGAAGATGATCCTAACAATCCAGCAAATGTTAATATGAGTGAAATATTGATTTCTCAAGCTAGAGATTTGATTGCTAACACTAAATTTATCGATAGAGATTTATTTGATACAGAATTGAGTGCTTCAATGGGTTCTCATAATGTAACTTTCGAAATGGCAAGTCCATCTCCTTTCTTAGATAGAAGAGAGTTTGATTCATTGAATCAATATGTTGATTCTAAAAAAGAAGAGATTAAAGCTTGTATGGAAGCTATTAGGGCTTTAAGCGAATCGAATAATTCAGTAAGTGATATTTCTATGACTAATTTGAGAGGCAAAACAATTGGTGAAGCATTAAGGATTGGAAATTTTTAATTGGTATAAATTTTAATTTTTAGATAAAACATTCGAGAGTATTGTTTCGCATTATTTTAGAAATTAAAATAGTCAAAGATTGTCTAAACTATTTTGTAGCTACCAATAGTTCTTTTGAGGTAGGAATGAGATTTATACTAATGCTACTTATTTTTAACATTTTTGCATATTGTGTTTGCACATGTGAATGTGTAAATGGACATGTGCAATCTATTTGTGAAAATGCCTACGACGTGCATCTGGTATGTCCACCTAGAGTATGCCCAATTGTTCCTCCTAGTGTGCAACCCATAAATCCACCAAGTGTTACACCATCTGGTTTTTCCGCATGTTATCAAAAACAAGTTTATAATGATTCAATTAGACAGTATGAATGGCGTAAAGTCTGTGAATAAAATTTAAAATACAATTAATGTCAATATGTCTTTTATAAAAATAATATAGATAGAATCAAATGAGATTGTGGTTTATGGTAATACATTTACTGTCAGCTTTGATTCAAATGTTATTTTAATTAACGGAATTTCCATTCCTCTTTCAAATCTATAAGGGCTTTTTTATCGATTTCTACACACAACATGCCCTCACCACTTTCTAGTGAATCGATGATTTTTTGTCCTAAACTTACAAAACTATGTCCATAAAAATTCCATTTATAGCCATCAGGTGCATCATATTGTCCTATGCGATTTGCACGGAATACATAACAAGAATTTGTAAAAGCATGTGTTGTTAAAAGATTTTTCCAACGTTCATGTGATGAAAAAGTATTGGCACTTGCAACAAGCACTATATCTACATTGGCTTTCTTAAATTGTGTCCAAAATTCATCAAAATGGGTTTCAAAACCAAATAAAACACCAAATTTTACATCATTTGCTATAAAGGTAAACGGGATTTTTGGCAATTTTGTAACGTCATTAGAAAAAAAGTCTACTTCATTCCAATGTTGAAACTGAATCAGTCTTTGTTGTGTATAAATTTCAACATGATTATTTATGAGAATCGCCATATTCTTATAATATCCTTTATTTTTATACTGTACAATTGGAGTTATAATGGTGTGCTGAAAGTTTTGACAAAACTCAATAAGCATATCAAGCTTATCTTTATTTTTTAAGTAAGAATGTGGTTTCATTAACCAGTCTGTGGAAAAAAATGGGTCAAGCACGTATTCGCCAATTAAAATAACTGTACCTCGGGGTAAAGCTTTGATATAAGTTTGTATTCTTTCTTTATCTTTGAGGTTTTCAAGTTGTAATATTGCAACATGATTGCTAAAATGCTCAAGGGCTATTGTTTTCATTATATGCCTTAATGATATTATTTCATGTTTATATATTTATGTATTCTGACTTGTTTCATGTGTCTGTTCAAGGATATTTTTTAACTCAAATTCAGCTTCTTCAAGCATTTTGTTTGCCATTGTGAGATGAGTTTGGGCTTCACGATAAAGCTGCATACCCTCTTTCAGATTCACTTCATTATTATTGAGAGACTGAATTATATATTTGACTTTTTCAATTCTTGTTTCAAAATCAAGTGCTATTTTATCATCATTATCCACAAAGCAATCCTTACTTTTTGTATTGTTGCGATTATAGCAAAAAATATATTGAATGTTACATAAAAGCTATATTTAAGTTTTTTTTTGATACAATTAATATCAAGAAACAATAACTTTACTTTAAAAATTTTATTGGAGATAATACATGAAAAAAGATATTCACCCAAAATATATTCCATGCAAGGTAACTTGTGTAACAAGTGGCAAAGAAATTGAGGTTCTTAGCACAAAATCAGAATTACGTATCGATATTTCAAGTTTTTGCCATCCCTTTTATACTGGTAGCGATAAAATTGCAGATACTACAGGTCGTGTAGAAAGATTTAGAAAAAAGTATAATCGTTAAGAAAGTTTTTTGTTTAAGGCACAAAGCTGTTGCGATTCAGTGTGTTTTTCACTGTTTTCTCTTTAGAGCTTAAAAATTTATGCTTTCATTTGTACCCACTCCAATTGGTAATCTTGCAGATATTACGCTTAACGCATTACATGCACTGCACGAATCGGAAATTTTATTATGCGAGGATACAAGGGTTACAAAAAAACTCTTTATATTACTGCAAAAAAATCCGATTGTGCAACAATTTTTCCCGTTACTTTGTACTAAAAATAAACAGTTTATAAGCTTTCATTCTCATAATCAATATGACTTTCTTGCAAATATTACACCGAGTTTTTTTGAAAAAAAAGTTGTTTTTTGCACAGACGCTGGTATGCCTAGTATTAGTGATCCTGGTGCTTTATTATTACAATATGTACGAAAAAATAATATACAATATCAAATATTGTTAGGTGGAAGTGCCTTTAGCCACGCTTTTGTAAGCAGTGGATTAGAAGGGGGGTTTTGTTTTTTGGGTTTTTTACCACACAAACAACATGAAAGACGAGATATGTTGAAATCTTGTATTTCTTTTCACAAGGATTTACACATAATTTATTATGAAAGCCCCAAAAGATTAAAAGATTCTCTTAATGATATTGCATTGCTTTTGCCTCATGCTATTCTCTATGTTTATAAAGAGCTTACAAAACTTTATCAATATGAGATGATTGGAAAGGCAGCTGATATTTTAAATAATCTTCCAAATAAAATTTTTGGGGAATATTGTATTATTATTCAAAGGCATAATGAGATGATAAATAACCGGGTTCTCTATTGTACGCAAGATGATATTTTAGGTCTTGATATGAGTCATAAACAAAAATCAAAACTTCTTGCACAAATTAGTGATAAAAGTGCAAAGGAATGGTACGCTATATTGACACAAAACTCTTGAAAATATTTTACGTGGAAACTTTTGTAAAAATTCATAGTTTTATTATGAATTAAGTTGAATTTGATTACAATAATAAGCAACTTGTTAAAATTTTGTATAAGTGAGGAAATACGATGAATTTTAAAATAGCAATACCATATATTTATAGGAATAATATGGCTTTTGGTGATAGAAATTACACGAAAATTTTATGTTTCTCTAGTTTTGTATATTTATTTAAAGTTTTATTGTTGGGTGCTTGTCTTAGTTCTTTAGTGTATGGGCATAATAAAGCTGAAGATTATATCAAGCTATCTATTCATGAGTTATTTGATAATACCTTGCCATTTACATGTTATGGTGATAATCGTTCTGCAATTTGTACAGCAAGTCAGTATGATGCAGAAGATGTAATATTAACAAATTTTCGTTATACAGTCGACTACAAAGATTCTCGAACCATTGAACGTATAAGTAGCGATATTGACTTAAGAGGAGTGGATAGCAGTAAAAAACAATTCTTACCAAAATATTTTGAATGTTCTGATTTTACTCAAATTCATAATGAAAAAGAGCAAGTTAATGAGCAACTATCTTGCTCTTTGATAAGTGATACCTATGTGCTTAGGTTTCGCTTAAGATTTGCATCTGTATCCCCACTTTTCAAAAATAAGAATACTATTGAATTAATGAAACAAGGTTCTACTATTATTAATGAAATTTCAAATCACATAGGAAACGCTATAGACGATAAAGATGTTTCATCAAAAACGGAAGCTTGGTTACAAGACACCGTGCGTTTACTTAGTCAAATTGATGTAAATCTTTATGGAATTGATATTGCGATTACAAAGCCAAATTTGCCACAAAAAATTTATGAAACTCTTTTTGCTGATATGATTGACGAAAAAGATGAAATGTCAAGTTTGCAATTTGGTCGGTATAATCAGCTATCAAGAACCCTTTATAATTCGGGAGTAGGATATATCTATGGAAATGCAATTGGTTATGTATGGGGCAATGACTCTATTGATGAGAGAACCAAGCAGGGATTAAACAGCATATTGATTGCTTTGCGTGATTCTGCTATGTTAGATTCTAATATCAACACAGTGAGTATTAAGATTGTAAATCGTACTGCAAAGCATTTTAATCTTGGAATGGTTTTTGAAAAAATTATTGCAAAAATACAACATAAAAATATAAATACATATTTCACTCAAAAAGAATCTGTTGGAAAAGCTATTAACGTTATCGATGGAAGTTTTTTAAATCGCTATAGATTCGAAGTGGAAACTTTAAAATTTAGATAGTTTAATAATTATTATGAGAATTTAATTACATATTCAAATTATTGAGGGAATTTGTTTTTGTGCATTTTGGATTTTATGAATAAAATAAAAAATACATTATTATTCTTGTGATTCATTTAAATCGTAATATTTTTTTTAGTGTATCGTAAAAATGAATTATTATAAAAGTTATGAAATTTATTTCATAATATATTGTATAAAATCGTAATTTATTGAGAGATTTTGTGACTATAAAATATAAAGAGGAATATATGGTATATGCTGTAGAAGTCGAAATATCCACTAAAGATGGTGTTTTAAACCCAGAATCAAAAGCAATTTTACATGCCTTACAAACCCATGATTTTGCTGTATCTAATCTTGTTATGAATAAAAAGTTTTATTTTACTTTAGAGTCTCCTACACAGCAAGAAGCGGAAGAAACTGTAAAATCTTTGTGTGAGGATTTTTTAGCAAATTCAATTATACAAAATTATTCTATCGTGATTACTAAGGTGTAGTATGGTTGCTATATTGCATTTTTTAGGAACTAATTGTCATTTTGACGTGCAATATTTTTATAAAAATTTGGGGTATGAAACTGTGTTAGTTTGGCATAGCGAACAATCCTTGCCAAAAGAAACAAGACTTGCTGTAGTACCTGGTGGCTTTAGTTATGGAGATTATTTACGATGTGGTGCTCTTGCAGCTCGTTCAAATAGTATAAAAGCTTTAAAGAAATACATTAATAATGGTGGCAGGGTGCTTGGTATTTGCAATGGATTCCAAATTTTGTGTGAGAGTAAAATATTACCCGGTGTTTTAATGCGTAATAGCAATTTAAAATTTATTTCTATTAATGTAACATTGAAAGTTGTTTCAACAAATAATGCAATGTTTGTCCATTATACACACGGGCAATACATCAAGATTCCCATTGCTCATGCTGAAGGTAATTATCAAATTAATTCCAAAGATTTGGAATCTTTATATGTAAATGACCAAGTGCTTTTGCAATATGATTCAAATATAAATGGTAGCGTAGATAACATTGCAGGAATTTGTAATAGGGAAAAAAACGTTTTTGCACTTATGCCTCATCCTGAAAGGGCGGTTAGCAAAAAATATATTGATACTGAAACACACGATAATGTTATGGGTATAGAAATGTTAAAAACATTGTATAATTATGGCATATAAATTGCTTTTGCTTTTATTGTATGACTTTATACCAAGGATTGTAATAATGAAAAAAGGAATGTTCGCTATATTATTTTTTAATTTATTATTGGGAGTCTATGCTGCAGAAGAAGAAGCTCAAAGTGGTGGACAACAGCCCACTCAAGCAACACAAAATAATGTGCAACAAAATAATGGTAATATAGCACGCGGTCCTGTAACTAATGTCCCACCAAATGGAGGATATGATATACGAGATCCGCGTTATTATATCCCAAATAGGGGCTATTATCAACCAGTCTATCCACCATATACCCCTTATTATAATGGACCTTATCGTTATGATCCTTATGATCCACGTAATTATCAACGTTATTATGATCCGTATGATCCTAGAAATTATGAGCGATATTATTATAACAGAGATTATTACTACCAGCCTGCACCTCAATATCCACAAGGTACATATCCTCCTGCTTATAATAATACTCCGAATAATTCTAATGAGAATCAACCAAATCAAAATTATAATCTACCACCAAGTCAAAATTGGTATGATGATGATAGAACATCTCAAATTCAAATTGCACCTATGCCACCAAATGATGTGGCAATTAGTTATGCACCAAGAATCCCACCAATGCCATATACACCAACAAATGTTAATGTCATAGCACCAAGTTATAATTTTCCAAAGCCTGACGATTCAACAACGGAAAATGCACTAGCAGATCCAAAAAGTGCTAGTGCTACTTTAAATGCTGGGATTGAAGCAGCGAGAAAGGGTGATTATAAGCAGGCTTTAAGCATGTTTAATACTGCTTGTGATCAAGGAAATCCAGCGGGTTGTTTTGGTGTTGGTGTCATGTTTATGTATGGGGCAGGAGTTGAAAGTGATACGCAAAAAGCCATAAAATATTACCAAAAAGGTTGTGCTGGTGGCGATCCAACTGCTTGTGCAAACCTAGGAATGATTTATGATGAAGCTCCAAATATGGGAAACAACAAACAAAAAGCTGCAGAAATGTATATGACGGGTTGTGCTGGTGGCGATGTTGATGCTTGCAACAATATTGGTTGGGCATATGCTAATGGATCTGGTGTGCCAAAAGACTTAAATAAAGCTTTGCAATATTATCGTTTTGCTTGTGATGCTGGTAGTCAGTTGGGTTGTTATAATCTCGGATTATTAGGTAATGCGAATAATATTTATGGAATCAACGCAAACTCTCTTAATCCCGTTGATTTAAATTATGTGGCTTGCAATGCCGGAGATATTGTGGGTTGTGCAAATCTTGGTTGGATTTATGCACAAGGTCTTGATGGTGCACCAATTAATTACGGTCTTGCAGCACAGTATTTTAATACTGCATGTATTGGTGGTGTTGCGAGTAGTTGCAACAATTTGGGTGTATTGTATGAGCAAGGTAGGGGACTTACGCAAAATGCAGGGCAGGCTCTTGAGATGTATAGTCTTGCTTGCGAAGCTGGATTAGATAACGGATGTCAAAATTACAAAAATCTTAAAGCAAAGATTGGTGGATAGTGGTTTGGCATAGGCAATATAGTTTCATTCAGTGTTTTTGTTGTCATATCTAGTTTTCTTGATGTCAATCTATCGAAAAATATAAGTTTTATTAAAATATTTTTGATTAATGATAAATATTTACAATAGATTCTAATTCTGCTATTTTTATCTTAATTTCTTAATAAAAGGGTTTTTGTTGTGCAGTGGCAAGGTTTGGGTATAGAACTTATTGTATTTGTATGTATTGGATTATGTGCTGTTATTATTATGAGGTATTTTGTGTATCCAAAATGTGATGATAAGCCTCAAGATGAGAATCCTGTGTGTCATATTGAAATTCAAGCAAACAATACTAATACCGATTCCAAAAAAACATAAGGGTAAATATGGATTTTTTCTCCTTTGTTTTTAAAGCACTCACAACGAATAACGTAGGATTGAAAAAAAACATTATTCAATCATTAAAAGATAATTTTTATGATTATAAGTTCTATCATGAAAGCGATATTGCAACACTTGTTAAACCTTCATTTATGCAAGTATGTCAGGTTATCCATCCAACACGCATTAGTCGTCCGAAAATATGTAATTCAGATAAGGCATTGGCGAAAACTTTACATGCTATCGCACATATTGAATATAATGCTATTGATTTGGGACTTGATGCGGCATACCGATTCCGAAATTTGCCACAGTCATATTATCTTGATTTTATTGAGTTGGCATATGAAGAGGTATTACATTATAGTCTTGTAGAATCTTTATTGCATGATTTGGGCTTTGAATATGGAGATTTTGCTGTGCATGATAATTTGTTTTGTGCTATGCAGCAAAGTCAAAATTTGATTGAGCGTATGGCATTGGTGCACAAAGGCTTAGAGGCTTTAGGGCTTGATGCTAATCCATTTGTGTATAAGAAAATCCAACAATCATGCACTCCTTTTAAAGATAAGATTCTAAAAGTATTGGATATTATTTTGCATGATGAAATTACACATGTGGCAAAGGGTGTTAAATGGCTGTGTTATGCACAAAATAGAGAAAATGATACACGTAGTTTTCATGAAATTTTGGGAAAATTCAAAGATTTTAATGTAATTGGTAAGATTCCAAATATAGAGGCGAGAATGCAGGCTGGATATAGTTATGATGAAATTCAGAATCTGCAATTATATGCTGTACATGATTATAAAAGGAATAGCGAGAATGACAAAAAGTCAAAAAATAGCACAAATCAAGACATTATTTTTGGAAAAATACAGTAATGCCGCAACAGAGCTTCATTATACCAACATGTATGAGCTTGTTATAGCGGTTATGTTGTCAGCCCAATGCACAGATAAGCGAGTCAATATGGTAACTCCTGTGCTTTTTGCAAAATATCCTAGCACAAAAGAATTGAGTAGAGCAAATATTGATGAATTAAAAGAGATAATACAATCCGTTTCTTTTTTTAATAATAAAGCAAGGAATCTTATCCTTATGGCACAACGTGTAGAAAATGAATTTAACGGAGAGATTCCATGTAATCAAAAAGATTTGATGAGTCTTCATGGTGTTGGACAAAAAAGTGCTAATGTAGTGCTTGGTGAGTTTTTAAATATGAATTATATGGCGGTTGATACTCATGTTTTTCGAGTAAGTCATAGATTAGGACTTAGTAAAAGTCGCACCGCTTTGCAAACAGAAAAAGATTTAACAAAACTATTTAAGGATAATCTCAATCTCTTACATCAATCTTTTGTGTTGTTTGGGCGATATGAATGTAAAGCTAGCAATCCTAAATGTGAAAATTGCTTTGTTAAGCAGTATTGCATAAGTCAAGATAATTTTAAGCCACGTTAGAGTGTAGTTGCATTATGTGTCTCATAGAATCTTTTAGCAGGTTCCATGATTACCTTTCTAAAATCCCCATTTTTTTGATAGAATCTGCTATTAACTATTATATAGTACATCATATAAACTTTTATAATTCTTGAGTTTTAGAAAATATTGAGGAGCAGATATGAATTTTTCAAAGCACATAATCACAGAAGGTGATATTTTCTTTAGATGTATAAATATAATTTTCTTACATAAATTACAGTACATTCAAATTTTTTTATTGTTATGTGTGTTGCTTTGCACAAATTTTGTCATTGCAAAGAGCAATAACGCTTGTTATTTCCCTGCCTATAACAAAGCAGCAAAATATGAGAAAGATTCTAAAGAATATAAAATCGCACAAGCAGAATCTTTCTATGAAAAATATATAAAAAGCTTCGAATCTCTTATCAATAAACCACCAAAAGATTATCTAAAACCTCGAGAAGAGTTTCAAAATCTATCTTTTGAGGTTTCTGAAAATTATACAGAGCATCCTCCGCAGCAAATTGTATACGATGCTTTTATGGGGGAATTACAATCAGATTATTTAGATGCTTTTTTGTTTGATAACACTATGCCTACTACAATCACAGAGGAGACAACTTGTAATAATAAAGGACTTTGCATTACAAAAGGATATAATGATAAAAAAGAGGTAGTGTTTGAGGCACATTGTCAAGATGGAGTATATCATGGTAAGCAGACTTTACGCATTATCAATAGAAAAATACGGGAATGTGAGGGTGGCTGCAAAAATAGCAAAAATTATGATAGCAATAATAAGTTTAAAAAAGTAATAACAAATAGTGAATACAGTTTTCTTTATACTGCTGGTGAAATTAACGGCTATATTAGTCCAGATTATGAAAGTGTAATAGACATATCTATTGAGCTTAATTATAAGCATGGTAAGCTAGATGGATTACAGAAATATCATTATTATGAAGAGTTTATAGCTGGTGGAGGTAGTTATATAAAAGAATTTTATGTAAAAAATGGCAAACTCAATGGGAAATTTTTAGCAAAGTCTGAAAGAACAAGCGGAATGGGTGGTGGTGGACATGTATTATATGGTGAATTTCTATCTGGTATACCTCGCTATGTAGTATTATATGACGATTATCAAAGAATGGGAATGGATGCAAGATTATCACAATATAACTTTAATGATGCATGGCAATTAGACGGTACTATTATCATGGCATCTGGTAATGATAGATTCTATCCTGCTGATGACAAAGTATTGGAATTGCAATATGATTCTAATACCTTGCTCTATGGAAAACAATGGAGTACCCGTGCAGTCCTAGATGAAAACTATGAGCATGACAATGAAGCCGACTATGGTGAAGTTATGAATGATGATAACATGTATTATGGCGATTTGGTTTCTAGTATTATGTCTTGTGGGTATGATTCTAATTTTTCAACTTCCTTAAAACAAATGAAACGATGTGTTTTTGAGTTAAAAAAATTCTATAAGCGAAATCTTTTTCCAATATTTGAGATACATAACGATACTAATGGACAACAATATGAAATCCATAGAACATGGCATGATAATAGAAAACTTAAAACAGAGGAATATTATAGGGGCAAGGTAAGGCATGGTCCTCAAAAAGAATGGAATGATAAGAGAGAGTTGATACGAGTGGAAATGTATGAGAATGGAAAACGTGTGGATAAATGACATAGCTAAAAATCTACAAGCAAATAGAGTGTTTTAAATTACTGAAAGTTATGCGTAATAGTAAAATTAGAAGTGCTATATTTCGTTTGTTCCTATAAATCTGTTGTTTTCAAATCTACTCTATTTTTAACTTCTGTTATCTTTAATTCTACCGTCTTTCTTTTATAATAGCTGCAAACTATAATAATATTTTTTATATTTCTGAATATTCCGATATTGCTATTCTAATTTACAATACTTAGAAATAGAGCAACTGCTTTTCTATGGAATCAAGAGAATCAAAAAGTTAAAAAAGGAGATATAGAAGTATGCAAACTATTAGAGATAGTGAATTTTGAAGTACTCACAATATAAAATTTGTCTTATAACAGCATAGAATCTTCACAAATCTTTTCAAACTTTTGGTAATACTTCCATGATTGCACAATATCTGGACGAACATCTTTAATATAGGCTATTTCTGTATCTATGGCTTTTTTTAGAATCTGTCGAGAGGGTATATCGGTTTGTAAAAGTTGTAGGATTTCTTTCTCGCTTGTTTTTTTACTCTCTTCTATTTGTATTTGTTGATACATATCATTGAGTAATTGCTGTAATGTGGGATTGAGTGCTTGCAAAGATTCTCTATTATCTTGTAAGTCTTTAAGATATTGCTTATGAGTAATGATAGCAATGGGATAGAGAAAGGGAGGCATTGTAAAGTTAAATAGATTGGTGATATTACAATATTCAGTAAAACGTGGGAACATAAAACTCTCGGTATTATCAAAATATTCTTTTAATACAATATAAATTTCCACCTTAGTGTGAAGTAAAAACTCACATAGTAGTGGGAACATATAACCAGCATACGACATATAATAGATTTTCTCATACTCCTCTTTTGCATAAGGAATGCTAAAACCAAATCGTTGTGAGAGTTTCTGTAAAGTAGCAAAGATAGTTTTAGGCAATATCTCTTTCATATCAATGGATTCAATATCGTTAAAGCCTTTTTGTTGCAATATAGTAAGTACCTTATGGGAATCGTATAATCCTCTATTTATGATTTTAATTATTTTTTGTTTGAATGGTAATGTATAATTTATACCATAGCACACTCTACCATAAAGCAAGCTTTTATCATATTTTTGTAAATCAATAGTCCAATAAGCCTTTTGAGTAGATTCAAAACCACTAGTTGATCTTAATTTCTCTATCGGATCTCTGACAAGATAAAGAATAGGGGTTTTTTTAGGCAGAAGGTAGAGGAATTTATAGAGTAAATTATTAGAATCACTGCTACAACATGCAAGATTGATGGCATTATAACCATTCTTTAGAAGTGCAATATAATTTACGTGGTAGAGCAGAGAATGGTCGTAATGATCTAATGCAATATTAATATTACATTTTCTTAGTGTTCGTATTAAAGCACTATGCCCAGAGAATCCTGTAACTACCACTATAAACTCATAATTGCTAGGCAGGGGGATATTTAAATCCCAAGCAGATTCTGCACTTATGGTATGATAGTTTAAATTATTTGGATTAAGCAAGGGAGGATAAGGATGCTTAGAATCTACATATTGATTTTTAAACTCTTGAGATTCTATCCATGCTTGAATAGAGCTAAGATTTTTTTCTATAAAGGCTAAAGATTCTGCAGTGGCATAGGTTAAATCGATAATGGCATGGGTGTTTACTTTAGTATCAAATGTGGTGATTACCGTGGGACTATTATCTGCATTTTTAATAACGTTACTATAAGCTTGTGTATAGATATTTTGTATGGTATCTTGCAAAATTTTGGCTTTATTAAACGTAGCTAACGCATTTTTAGCCTCCTTTATGGCATGATAGAATCCACCTTTATACCAACGTCTTTGACGACTTTTTATAATTTTTCCTATTTTATATTTAAGACTTGTTGTAATACCAAAAGGCTTTATTAACTCATTGGCATCGCGTATAAAGACAGGTTCTTTTTCATATTGTGGAAAGAAAAGGATTATTTTTTCATAGAATTTCTGCTGTTTTCTGTAAGTAAATTTTGCTTTTCGAAGTTTGAAAAGAAGTTTCAAGGTATTAGAATCAATATAGTAGGAGTTCCCCCCCCCCCCCCGTTATTCTTTTATGAGACAATATGGCATTGCCAAGTTTGTATTCAAGAGTATTTGTAATATCAGATAGGCTGTATTCCATTATTTTTTATCCTTTGTAAGATTTTTGCTATTATAGCACAATCAAGTCTTAGCAAACTAAAATTCTATCGTAGAATAAGGCAATATCAGCTATACACAAATACAAAATTATCCGTGTAGAGTATCAAATTGTCCTATGTGGGATATAAAAAATCTCGCAAGACTTTCATGCTTTCTCAATCTTTTATAAATTCTCCCTCATATAAAAATTTTTAATTCCTTTCAATTGTGTGATACCTATATCTCACTTTATTTTTAATTTTTATAGAAAAGTGAAGCAAAATTGTAAGTATTAAGAGTAGAGATATATTCTGTCTACAGAAATATTACATACAGAATTGCACTTATCTTTTTACTATTCTATGTGTGGAATTAAAAAGCTCTGCATTCTTTTAGAATCCAAAGTTATGATTGGTATGTCGCTATATTTTTCTGCGATTTATCGTTTTTAGATTGTAATTCTTTATAGTTTTAGAATCTTAAGATATGATTGAATAGATTTATAATGTGCTTGTAACAATTCGATATATGAAAGAGATTCTAACAATTCTTTAGTATTAGAATTTTAATATTAATTATTATCATTATCTTACAAAGTAAGGTATTATTTTGGAATCTTATGTTTGTGTTACTATCGTAAGAAAACCCATGAAATATATCTTTATGATGATACGACATTACAGCTCATTTCTTAAACTCCTACATTTAAAGATTCTTAATTTTGCCAAAATTTTAGAAAGTCGAATATTGAGCATAGATTCTACACTTTAGATATTTCGGGTTTTACCCTCAATATGACAAAGATTCTAGATTCTATAAATACGTCATATTGAGTGAAGCGAAATATCTAAGATTCTAGAATCATAAAAACTCTGCACTAAACTTTGTGCTGGATTATTATGGAAACTCAACTTTTATACTTGAGATAGAAGTTATCGTAAGAAAAGCACAATCCTTTGGTATCTCAGTATGATTTTATTTGATATCTTTGCACCACTATATGTATCATTCATATTTTTAGGATAAGCAAAGATTATCACGACCCTGTAAGAATTGGAGTACAAATTGAGAATTTAAAAATCTAGTATTCTAATGCGATACAACATTTACAAAATGCTACATTTACCTTGAAATTTTGGAGATTCTCAATAATTTAATTCAAAACATTGACACAATATAAGTGTTTTATCGTGGTATCAAGGAAGTTTAGACATAATCCTTTTGTAAGGATAGCAATAATAGATTCTAATAATACACATATCATCATAGTGAAAGATGATAGCATGATAGTTTTTACTAGATTTGTATTGTTTCTATCAAGCATTATGAAAAATTTGAAAATATTGAAGCATAATCATATAATTTTTAATGCCTCAATAATACACAAGATTGATTAGATATAGAGACGAATCATCACATAGAATCTTTTAGAATCTTTGAGCATAGCACTATAGCATTCTTTTTAGAATCTATTGAGAATCAAAAATTTTCATAGTTTTAAAATCTAAACTTTATGGGAATAATGAAAGATTTTCAGACATTTTATAGAATCATTGCAAAAATCTCTTGTATAATTCTAGTACTTTTTAACATAAATTAATTTTGGATTGTTTTGTTGATCTATAAAAGGAGCGGTTTATTGAAAGCAACATTTCATAAAACAAAAATTACAGGTATTATGACTGTTGTGCCAAGTGATTATGTCGATATAGATTCTGAACTTGATACTATCTATAAGGGTGATATAAAAGCATTACAGAGGATAAAAAAAGTTATAGGTTTGCAAAAACGTCATGTTGCCCCAAAACATATAACAGCAAGTGATTTAGGCGAATATGCAGCGACATTATTGCTAAAAGGCATGAATATTGATGCAAAGAGTATTGACGCATTAATCATGGTAACACAAACACCCGATTATTTTTTACCCGCAACGGCATGTTACTTACATGGCAGATTGGGGCTTCCAGATACATGTTGTGCCTTTGATGTCAATCAGGCTTGTGCTGGATATCTCTATGGACTTTATATAGCCCATAGTATTTTAGATAGTGCAAACAACGGGGGGGGGGGGCAACACAACGTGTTTTACTGATTTGTGGTGATACAATAAGTCATTATGTTAACCCAAAAGATTCCAATCTTGCTCCAATTATTGGTGATGGTGTCAGTGCTACTATTTTAGAATCGTGTCAAGGAGATACACATCGTAAAGCCTTTTTTGAGCTAGGCACACAAGGTAAAAAATTCTATCAGCTCATCATTCCGCAGGGTGCTTCAAGAATCCCCACAAAAGAGATTATACAAGAAGAAAAAATCTTTCAAACTTCAGAAACAAGACAGTTAACTCAGCTTTATATGGACGGTGCGGAGATTTTTAATTTTGCTGTACAACATGAACCAAAAGCGTTTATGGACATAATAGAATATGCAGGATTAGAAAAAAACTCATTTGACTATTATTTTTTTCATCAAGCAAATAAATACATTGTAGATAATATTACAAAAAGACTGGGGCTAGATTCTACCAAAGTCCCAAATACTACGACTAATAAATATGGGAATCTAAGTGGCTGCTCAATCCCCGCTACAATATGCGACACTCTTAATACAAGGGCAAATCCTCTGTCTAAGAGTCTCAATATTACCTTAGCAGGATTTGGTGCAGGGCTATCATGGAGCAATGCTATTGTGCAATTAGACAAAGATTTTTTCTGTGATAGTGTACAAAGATTCACCGAATAAAAATAATATTAGAAAGGAGATAATATGACAAGACAAGAGTTATTGGAGCAAATTGCGGACGCATTGCAAAGAGATGAGGCTTTAGAAGAAAACATGTTGTTAAGTGATATTGAGGAATATGATAGTCTTGGCATTATTTCACTCATAACGCTCTATGATGGCTTTGGAATAGCCCTTACTGGCAGTGCCTTGAGAGAATGTGAAAGTGTAAAAGATTTAGTCATTCTTGCTAAAGACGTTTTGCAAGATTAGGGTATGTCATGATTAGTACAACATATTTTAAAGATAAAAGTTTTCTTATCAGTGGTGCTAGTAGTGGCATGGGTGCACATATCGCTCTTACGCTCAATAGTCTTGGTGCAAAAGTCTTTGCATTAGCAAGAAATAAAGAAAAATTGGATTCTAAGAAAGATTGTGCATCATATAAGGATAATTTTATATGTATTGCTAAAGATATTACCCAAATAGACTCGTTAGATAAGTTTACCTTAGAGCTTGCCAAAGAATATGGCAGCTTTGATGGTGCGGTGCTATCTGCTGGAATCCAGCAGATAGCACCGATTACATCGGTGCTGTCTACGGAATCCGCTTTAACATTATTTCATACTAATTATTTTGGTAATTTACAACTTCTCAAAGGATTGCTTGACAAAAGAGCAAAAAGCAGTGAAGGAGCAAGTTTTGTATGGATTAGCTCTAATGCAAGCATAAAAGCACAAAAAGGTTTAACAAATTATGCAGCAAGCAAAAATGCGATTAATGCCGCCATAAAATCCATCGCCCTAGAAATTGCTCCAAAATATAGAATAAATGCTATATCTCCGGGCTTTGTAATGACAGAGATGATAGAATCATGGAGCAATGTCTATGATAGTGAATATATTACAAATATCACAAGGGAATATCCACTAGGTATCGGAAAGGTAGAATATATCACACCGCTTATACTCTTCTTGTTAAGTGAGGATTCCAAGTGGATTACTGGACAAAATATTGTCATTGATGGTGGTGCAAGCTTATAACATCGTGTCGCCTTGATTGCGGTCGCAATAAATAGTATTGGGCATGCAATAGTTATCTATTTCATGATAGAAAAGGTATTTGATATGCCTTATATGCTTATTATATATAAATTAACATCAATATCATAAATTATTCTATGTAGTTCAATAGACTAACAATATTTCTATATTACTATGACGCACGATTCCAACATCACAGCGATCGGATATAGACAATAATTTCTATTTTTGTTTTATTTTATAAAAATATTGCAATATATACAATACCAATCATGCTAGTAACTAGCATATAATATTTGTGTATATGCGTTGAATACAGAATCTTTTATATTCTATCATGTATAGAATAATTTTTATTAGCAATCTTTTGTGTCAATATTTTTCGTGTTTTAAACTAATCCAATATGCAATGCACCAGTGCGATTGCAATAGTAGTAGTTTACTTAACTTAAGCCGTTGTATTATATTTTTCTTGAATCATTTCTTCAATTTGTGTAAAGAAATGTTGCGAAGCATTTTCCATCTGCTTAAACGATATTTTGGCATTTTGCAGACTTTTTTCATTATTCTCATTTCGTGCCCATTCTAATCCCATTTTAGCATATTTGTGTACATCTTTATGAGTTTCAGCAACTTTTGCATAATTTTGTGTGTATTGATATCTCTGTTTACCTTCTGAATCAAACCATTTTCCAAATCTACATTGTGTATGATCTGCTAATGATTCTTGTGTGTTTGAAATGGCAAGACTATATGCGTTTTCTTTAAAAATAATGTGGTCCACCATGAAAAGATTGGCGTTAAGTCTTGCGTTAATCTCTTGAATAGAACCTTCTATAATATTTGTTGATTGATTAAGAGTGGTCAATAAATTAGAAAATCCTTGCACAGATTCACTAAATACCCCCATTTTCGCATACATATCTTCCGAATTGCTAGAGATATTATTGCTATCTTCTTGTAATATAGAAATATTGGTACGAATTTCTCCTGTAGCTTTTTGCGTTTTTTCAGCTAATTTGCGTACCTCTTCTGCCACGACAGCAAAACCACGTCCATGTTCTCCTGCTCTAGCTGCCTCAATGGCAGCATTAAGAGCTAAAAGGTTGGTTTGAGCTGAAATATCATTAATTAAATCAACAATAGAATTTATATCATTTGAACGTTGTGCCAAAGTTTTTGCACCTTGATTATTTGATTCTATAAGAGCATTGAGTTCATTAAGTAAATTAGAAACTTCAGAAATTTTACTATCATGTTCTTTTGAATCTTGTGCAGTTTGTGCAATATTCTCAAGGACAACATAAAGCTTGTTGACACTCGATTTGAAGCTGTCCTGTAAGTAAGAAAGCTGATAGCGATTATTGTTAACTTCGGTAAGCTCTGTATTAAGTTTTTCTCTTCTTTGGGAGGTTTTGTTTTCAATAATTGCTTTTACACTTTCGTTGATTTGTCTACCAATTCCCTCCAAATTTGGCATAAGCCCGTCTACCATAATCCTACGGTTTACTTCTCCAGTTGTAGCATATTGAAAAGCAACTCTAGCTTCTCTATTGAAAGTCTGAATTTGATCAAGCAGATAATTAATCTTTCGTGAAACATTGTCTAAATCATCATGTTTCAAATAAGTGCGACGCACATCAAAATTTCCAGTATTTACTACATCGAGAAAATCACCAATATCTTTCACACGTTTGATATAACTTTGTCTGTTGAATAATGCAAAAATCAAACATATTATAAGGACAATAACAACAACTATTAAGATGATAGATAACATCACTATTTCCTAATCACAGTTTATCTGGTAGACACATTGTACTTTCTTGCAAACAAAGAATGGCATTTTCATATTTACTACGTTGCTTTTCAAAATATTCTTTAAACCATTGCATACTTGTGTCAAGTCCTTTTTGTTCCTCTCTTTTAAGCTCTTGATAAAAATCTTTGATAAAAGACAATCCTTCTTTATTTGGTTTTCTACGTACAGAGTTATATGCTATAATCCTCTTGCCATCGTTAGAAAACGATGGTGCAACATTAGCAAATACCCAGTAGTACGATCCATCTTTAGCTAAATTTTTCACATATGCATTGACTTCATTGCCTTTTGATACTCTCTGCCATAAATATTTAAAAATAGTCTTTGGCATATCAGGGTGTCGGACAATATTATGTGGTTTACCTAGCAACTCTTTTTCAGTATAACCAGAGATTTTAATGAACTCCTCATTACAGTATATAATCTTCCCATTTGTATCGGTCTTTGATACTAAAAAATCACTAATAATTCTCTCATTATCCATAAAATTCTCCCTGAAATCAAAAATATTATTTAAAAAAATTTCATGATAATTCAAAGTATTTTTAAATAGTAGCAAAAATTAGGAAGAAAGAGTTTATATTTGTAGATAAAAAAACTCAGATACTAAAAAAACAAAAAAATATATTACATTTTGTAACATATTTTTTGTAATCAAAAATATAATATGAGTAGAAAATGATGTGAATATTGAATACATTCTATCAATGTTATAATCGTATAATCATGTATTATAATTTGTAGCTACAATGAATTATAGTGCATTTATAATCAACAGTTATTTTGTATTATTGCATTTAGAAATTAGATACATGTACCTAAACCACTAACAAAAATATGATAACCTGATATAAAAATAATTGAGTGCCATATCAATGTGATTTAGAATCTAGAATCTGCAAATACGTCATATTGAGACGATAGTCGAAATATCTAAGGATTCTAGATTCTATAAATACGTCATATTGAGTGAAGCGAAATATCTAAGAATCTAGAATCTTTGTCATATTGAGGGTAAAATACGAAATATCTAAAGTGTAGATTCTACAATACAGAATCTAGATTCTGTATAAAATCTTTCAAAAAAATTGGATATTCTCTTTTTTAGAATCCCTTGTAATCTTATAGAATCTAGATTCGCATACACACATGTTAATCTGTCATGTTGAGGATATGAAGTATCCGAAACATCTAAAATTCAAGAATCTAGAAAGATTCTAGATCTATTCTTTAGATTTTTTGCTACATTCAATATGACAAAATATAAGTTTTCATACAATACGGATTAGATTCTAATCCTTATAAGACAGCAATCAAGAATATCTCAAGCACAATGCGTAGAGAATCTTCATCTTTAGCTCTGCAATTATTATATAATACGCGATAATACAAAGCCCACGATGATGACAGGGAGTGTGCAATGGCAAAGGTTTTGATAGCATTCTTTTGGATATGTTTGCAAGTGGTATATGCTGAAGAGCTACCTGAATGCAAAAGTGAGACAGACAAACAAAGGGGCTGCGTATTGCATCACAATATCTTGGAGCTAGGATTCATACCGGGCAGAAAAGAACCGGGACTGAAAGAGTATAGATACCAAACCCCTTATAAAGATTCTCTAATACATGGTGTAGAAAAGGGCTACTATGACAATGGCTCTCTCAAAAAGGAAACGCCTTATAAAAATGGCAAAAAAGAGGGCATACAAAAAGAGTATGACCAAAAAGGCATACTCACACAAGAAACATCTTACAAAAACGACAAGATACATGGTATAAGCACACGATACGATTATGAAGGCAAGATTTACTCACAAACTCCCTACAAAAAAGGTGAGATTGATGGTGTTTTCAAACGATACAATGACAAAGGCATTGTAGTAGAAGAGACTACCTACAAAAATGGCAAAAAAGAGGGTGTGAGTAGGGATTATGATTATGAAAATGGCAAGATTCTAAGAACAGAGCGCTTGTATAAAGATGATAAAGAAGTAAGCACAAAGGAATATGGCAAAAATGGCAAACTCATAAGAGAGATACTCTATAATGATGACTATAAATCCCCTTTTAGTTCAGAGAGAATACCGCACGGACGGCTCACTTAGGCGGAAGTTTCTGCATTTTGATTATAATCAAGCACAAACAATCATAGGACATACCGAAATGTTCTATGATACCAATAACAAGGCATTAGCCATCATCTCCTATGGCGGGACAAGCTGCATAGGGGGCAACTGCACGATAGAAGTGAAAAAGTGTGCCGATGATAAGCCACTAAAGGAAGTGGATATGAAAGATATGAAAGTGGATTTTTATACGCAAGCCCTAGATTACATTGAAAGTATCGCTTTTCAAAGCTGTGGTGAATGAGTGGCATAGATATGTGCGTGATAATCGCTTGTAGGCAATATGTAATGTGCTTGTGGTATAGCAAATGGTATCAAGCTAGATGTATTTGAGATAGCTGACTGAAGTGGCTTTGGGATTGTTATGCTTTATATGTATGCTATATGATACCACAGGGGAGGCTAGTCTTTGATTGTCTCTTAGATTTTGCTAATTTTGCTTTTGTATAAGCACAAAGCAAATGGATTATGCAATCCTCATCATTCCTTGATTACTACTTGTGCCTTTTGCTAGATTGCCCTTTGTCAGAGTTCTAGTAGATTTTGCTTTATCAATATGCAATGCTACTTTTCAAAAATGTATTGCTCTGCAACTCATCAAAGGCACGATTCACTTCCTCGTTGGTATTCATAACAATAGGTCCTCCCCAAGCGATACTTTCTTGCAATGGGATTGAGGCTATATAGAGAATCTGTGCAAACTTATTTGTGCTAACTAGGCTGATACTCTCGCCATTTGTCAGCCGCACTGCCGTCTTTTCTCTCACTAACTTACCATCGATATACGCATCGCCTTGTAGCAAAAATAGCATGGCAAAATACTCGCTTTTAGTCGGTAGTATTTGTGTTTTATGAGGCTCTAGCCATAGATCATAATAATCAAGCGGTAGATATTTCCCGCAAAAACCCTTTGTGCCTTCATACTCTCCAGCTAAAAGTCTAAGCCTAGCAGATTCTAACTCTAGCTCGGGTATCTCTGTATTTTTAATGCTTCTATACGCAGGGGCACTCATCTTGTCTTTTTGCGGGAGGTTAAGCCATAGCTGCACACCAAGCATTCTCTCACAAGGTGGCAAAATCTCCTCATGCAAGATTCCAGAGCCAGCAGTCATCCACTGCACCTCGCCATCTTGTATGGTATCGCTATTGCCTAGGCTATCTTTGTGCGTCATTTTGCCCTTATACACATAGCTAATAGTCTCAATTCCCCGATGCGGATGCATAGGAAAGCTTTTAATATAATCCTCAGGATTTGTAGAATCAAAAGAATCTAACATCAAAATGGGGTCAAATGTGTGCATGGTCTGTGCGCCCAAAACCCTTGTAAGCTTCACACCTGCACCATCTATGGCAACCCTACCCACAATCTCAGCAGCAATCGTGCGTTTCATAGAATTTCCTTATATACAATGTATGGGGCAAGTTTCCCTAAGCCCTACCCAAACACCTTTTGCAAATGTGTTTTATAATCTGCCTTGTATTTATCAAAATTTGGATCCTTATGCACATCATTACAGATAAAGCTAGGCAAGGCTTTAAGTCCCATAAACTGATGTGCCTTATGCAAATGAAAAAGCAAGCCATCAATTCCTTGCCCTTCAAAAAATTGAGTAGATTCTGTAAATGCTTCTAGCGGGGCATTCCAAGTTGTGCTAAAGAGATATTGTTTGCCTTGGGCTAATCCACCACTACCATATTTTTTACTTGGATCTTGCCTACTTCTGCCATCATTAGCATAGAGTTTGCCCTGTGCGAAGTGCGTTACCTCATCTAAGTATTTTTTTACTATCCATGGCTCACCCATCCACCAGCCCGGAAACTGCCATATCCAAACATCAGAATCTAATAGTTTTTGTAGCTCCTCATCATTATCATAGCCTTTGTCAATGTGCGTTTCAAGCACCTTAAAGCCTAAATTTTCTAAAGTTTCTTTTGCCACATTATGCAGTGCCTCATTGAGTTTACCACCAGATTCACCAAAGGCTTTGCCACCATTTAATAATAAGATATTTTCCATAGTCTTCCTTTTTTGAAATTTTAAAAGCCAAATTATAATCTTTTTAATATTTTTATGTCAAGAATGCACTTTTTTGTTATATAATATAATTTATGTAATATACTATACTTTTACATAGTTTAATTATATAGTTTCAATGTTGGAGTATATTATGGCAAAAAGCAAAAAAAATTCAAAAATTCATTTAGATATCACAGCAGAAAAAAGACAAAAGTTAGAATCTTATCATTGCACGATAGAAGCAGGGATTGCGATGATTGGCGGAAAATACAAGATAATGATTTTACATCATTTAATGCAAGGG
>CASFZH010000008.1 GCA_949299115.1 uncultured Helicobacter sp.
ATTTTTCATTTTTGTAGTATTTTGGATAAGTCCTAGCATATCACTCACGATATGTTGTGGGGTAAAAACCTGCCCCAGATTTGCTACGTCAAGATTCATGAATATTTCCCATAAAGAGATTAGGTATCAAACTCTTAAACTTTAGAGATTCTTCAAAAGTATGTAAAATCTCTTGTTTCTACAAAATTCCTTTGTATAAAGTTGCGATTATTATCCCATTTGGTTTGAAAGAGTTACATTGCTCTTATTGGCAATCGTTTCCAATGCTTTTAGTAAAATAATAAAAATCGGAAGTTGCTTTGAAATATTAGAAACCAGCAAAAAACAGCGTTTCAACCACTTACTTATGATATTTAAATATTATAGCATATTTCATAAACCACCCATTCCCTAAGACTAAATCTAAAAGACAAGATTCCAAGTTTCTTAAAAAACAAATAGTATCTAAGCTCCATAAATATTTATTTCAAACAGAATCTAGCTTACCTTAAACAAATCAAAGATTTTTTTTGAAAAAATCTTTCAATGTTTTATAAATTTTCTCATTTCTTTTTTCTATATCCTCTTTTGTCCAATCATCTTTTGAGTAATTTGCCAAATCTTTTACTTCCACGAAGTGAGATTCTTGAGTGTTTAGATTTAAACTATTTACTGTGTTATTAGTAAATAGTTTTCAGTAAGAATCCAAGACACTAGGTATTATAATCTATGAATATCTTGTGGGTAATAAAAATCAAAACTTCCAAAATAAAGATTTCCAATATTTCTGCATAATCGTATTTCACAATGCTTTAATTACAATATTTATTTTTGTCTTGCTTGATAAGATTCTATGATTTTATCCTTTAAGTTATAAATCTCCTCTATTGCGTTTAATTTTTGAGTTGTTCCATCTGGAAATGTGATTGATTTTTTATTATCATTAAGCATAAGACGACAAATCCACTTGGTAACCATACCTTTAAAATTGACACCAAAATAACTCTTTGTATCTTTGTATTGAATCTGTTCTAAATCCGCACCAATGCCGCCCAATATTGATTTCACAATATAAAAACCTTGTAACTCCTCTTGTGTTGTGATAATTTCATCATCACTCTCATCTTTGGAATCTACCTCATCATCATTTAAGTTTTGTAAATTATTTTTGATACTTGAAATTTTTTCATACGCTAAGTCATTGATGATTTCTTTAAAAGATTTTTTAATATAAGCACGAAATTCCTCTACGATAGCATTTGTCATTCTACGATTTGTTAGCTGTTTTGCAAAGAATACAACAAATTCATCACTTGGATTATTGACTTCTATTTTAAAAATCTCTTGAATACTGCGATAGTATTTTTTCTCTTTTGCTATACCTAGAATATCATCGATATTAAGCTCTGCATAAATAAATCGCTTCAAATCTTTTAAGTCTCGTGGTCTCAAGTTCTCAAGATTGATAACCAAAAAGGGCAATGTGTCCATAATGTTTGGCTGCTCTATATCTGTAAAAAAGCGATATTCTATACCATTTGTTAAAATCGCAAATCTTATGCTTGGCACGGCATTAAAGTATCGTATAAGCTGGCTGCCGTGATTATCCAAATTTTCAGAATGATTTTTTGCTTCTATCAGGATAAATGGGGTTTCATCTTTAAATATGGCATAATCAACTTTCTCTCCCTTTTTTATACCTACATCAGCAGTATATTCAGGCACAACAATACTCGGATTATAGACATCATAACCTAAAGCTTTGAGAAAGGGAATGATAAATGTCATTTTTGTTGCTTCTTCTGTTTTTACAAGCGTTTTTCTTTCAGTAACCATATCAGCTATATTGTTTATCTCGGTTTCAAAATCCATCACTACTCCTTGCCAATTTTATGGTTTATAGTCATAGTGTATCAAAAAAAAAAAAAAGATTTTCTTAATATTTTTACATTTAAAGTAAGTATGCTTGCTAATCCTCTAGCAATAATCATCAATGCTATCCCCACCGCTCCACTCTAAGCCTTGTGCTAGTGTGAAATATTTTTGTGCTCCATCAAGTGTAAAATATGACCCCATCGATTCGTGGATAAAATAATCATTCTCAAAAGTTACTTTAGCTAGGGCATAGCGTTTGACACCCTTTGGTTCAAATTTGGTTAGGATAAAAATCGCCTTTTGATTTAGAATCTCATCTTGTGTTTGGCTCTCTTGTGCCCCATTCCCCATAACTTTCTCTCCTGTATCTATATCTTTCTGCATTTTATTCCCTTGTGTTAGGGCAGATTCTATAATTACCGATGAGCCATATTCATTTTGTGAAAAAATCTTGTCTTTCTCAAGGGCTTTAGCATAATCCTCTAAAGGTGTGTTGCTTAGTGTTGTAGGACAGAGGGGGAAACTGCTTGGCGTTCTCCAAGCTCTCTGCTTTGCATTCTCTGGGGCAAGGGCTTTGGTATCATAGGCATTATACAAATCTAATGAAGACATAGAATCTTGTGATAATAGAGAATCTAAAGATGTAAAATCTTGCCTAGATTCTGTATTGCATGTGAAATCTATCTTGTGATAAATCCATTCGCCTATGCCCTTAGTCTGTGAATCCTCTTGTGTTTTTCCTTGATATTTTGGTCTTTTTAGAAATAAATATTCTAAGTTTTTTAAGCAATTCTGTGCCTCCTCTTTGCTGACTGCTCGCATCCATTGCTGATTGGGCGGTATAGCCTTATCCCTTAAAGTCTTTGGATTTTGCAAAAAAGCCTCTATGCTACCGCAATGATAGACAATCTTTTCTCGTGTGAATGGATTAAGCAAGGCATTTTCAAGCTTTGTGAGATAACGCAAGTTCTCTGGGCGATTATTTTGCTTATTGGTATCGATATGGTCTACGACATGCTCTTTTGTAGGTGGTGCTCCCAAAAAGGCTAGAGCGACAATTCTATGCACACGCTCACCACCGATAAGCAAATAGCCACTTTGTTTGTTTAGTATGCCAAATGTCCAAATAGCATCAAGTTTGCGTTTTGCTTTATTTTCTCTTATATGGCGAAATACAGCACCATTATCCCGCACAGAGTAGCACTCATTTTTATATATACATTCTTTTGCTTGAGTAAAATCTTTATTAGTATCCATTGTGCTATCCCTCTTTGCTATTTTATTATACTTTTTTCACATTGCTTCTAGCCCCATAAAACTAGAATCTACAACGCAAATTCTAGTTTTTTATATCATTTAAGTATAGACATTACTAATCAAAAGCTCTCTGCCAAGCTCTGCCCTTTCTTGCTTAAAATTATTCATACCATATTGCAAACTCCATTCTTTTATATAAAAATCCTTATAGAGTTCTCGCACAAACTCGCTATCATCATAAGTAAGTAAAAATGTGTGTTTAGTTTTTTTCAGAATCTCACAAAGCCTCTCGTGATTAAAGCCTGTATGTAAATCCCCTTTTTTGCCATAGAGTTTTGATTTTGTGGCAGAGAAATAAGGCGGGTCTAAAAAGATAAAGACGTTTTTACCCTCTTTTTGTATCAAAGATTCATAATCTTTGCAGCTAAATTCTATATCTCGTATCACTTCGCTTATATCTTTTAGTCTTTCAATAGAGCTTTGTGTAAAGCGAGACTCAAAAGCTTTTTGCGAGTAGCCTCCGCTATCAACCGTGCCAGAAAAGCTAATGCGATTGAGAATAAAAAAATCGACCGCTCTTTGAAAATCACTTAGATTCTCATTTCTACGATTAAGCAAAAGTGCATAAAGCTCCCTGCCATTTGTGCATGTATCTTTAATATTTTGAATCTCTTGTATTAATTCTGTGCTTTGAGTTTTTAGAATCTGCCAAAAGCAATAAAGGTCATAGTTTATATCATTGGCGTAGAATCGTATTGCTTGATTTGCTTGTAAGCTCTCACATTGTGCTTGTATATCAGCAAAAAGTGATATAAGATTCTTTTGTGAATCTTTACATTGTGTGCGTAAAGAGCTTTTAGAATCAAAAGTCTTGGAGTTAAGCGTATAATTTACAATCTTAAGATTCTGATATGTTTGCAAAAGATAGAGCCCCACACTTCCACCACCAAAAAATGGCTCTCTATACTCTATAAAATCTTTTGGAAAAAAATCTTTTAAAAATTTTATTGCTCTTGATTTGCCACCGGGATAACGCAAAGGGGATTTTTTATACATCATTATTTATCCATACTGCAAAATTATTTGCTTTAGCTTCTGCATTTAAATCTTGTAAAAGCTTGTTTTGTTTTTTGGTAAAAGCGTTATTTTGCAAAAAAGATTCTATATTATTATTTGGTAATTTTATACCGCCTTGCAAAATACTAGAAGTAAGACGCAACACAACTGTAAAATTTGTGTGTCCTTGCAAAGAATCTATATTGTTATACAACATAAGCTTTAAAAGCCCATCTTTTATATCATCACTACTTGGCAAAAGTGCATTTTTACTATGTTTGCTTTCACAAATATAGAAAGTGTTATTATGAAGCAACACATCATCGATTGTGAAAAAATACTGCCCTCCCAAGTAATTTTCTATCATAATCTTACTCTTTTGCCCTATGCCTATTTGCTCTTTTGGCTGAATAGTGAGACTTTCTCTATTTTGTGCTATTTGTGCTTTTGTCCTTGAGAATTGCATAAAAGATTCTTTTGTTTGTGATATTTTAGTAGCAAAGGTATCGATATTTTTATGATTATGCAGTGTGCATTTGAGTTCTTTGGCGATACCATTGTATGAAGTTTTACTAAACCTATAAGTTTTGAAAGATTATCTCTTTCTAATTGATTCAAATTCCAATGCAATGCGGATTGATGATAGTTTGATAGCTTATGTAATTGTTGTTTGATATAGTCGTTGTTAAATTGCTGATTGGTAATTTTATCACTGTTATGTGGGTGTGATTCTGCCTTATCATAATAGCCTAAAATGACATAAACATTTAAGAGACTCATCAATGAAATCGTATCCCATTGCAAATAATCCATATCACCATTTATGCCCTCATCTTTGATAAGCGGGATAATGGTAGTGATTTTTGAGGCACTAGAGCTAAAAGTATCATACACTCTTGCATAAGGATAAGAGCGGGTGCGTTTAGGGCTTACCCATTTGCTTAAGGCGAAAGTTTTATCATTAAATCTTATGAAGCATTTGCTAGGAAGTGTGTTAATGTCTGTAAAATCACAAGTTTTTAATTCCTCTTTTAAGTATTTTGTGTAAGAAAAATTTTTAATTGTAGCGTGTAGCATAGAATCCCTTTCTAATATATCCCAATATTTTTCTCACAGCTCCGTTTTTAAGACAGCACCATTTGCGGCATTGCTGACTAATAGTGAGTAGCGTTTAAGCCATTTGCTTGTGATATTTTTAAGCATTATAGCATATTTGAAATCTTCACAAATTCTCTAAAGCTAGAATCTAGCACACACGATTCCAAACTCCTTTGCGAAAAGAGATACCGTCCATCGCACACAAAGCCCAACTTAAGATTATGTGGTCTACTAATTTACATAAAAATATCTTTATAAGATTGCTTTATAATTATTTTGTTTAAAAGCTTTAATTTTTGCTCATTTTCTTTTAGTTCTCGTGCAGCTTGTAAAAGCTTTTCTTTTGTTTTAGAATCTAAAAGTGGCACTTTTATCTGTCTTAAAAGTTCTTTTGAAAAATTATCTCGAATGCTTCCTGTTGAGAGAATTTTAATGTATTTTTGATAAAAAGGTGTTTTAAAAAGATAGAGCAATATTTCACTTTCATAATTTTTTATGCAAAATTGTATATACGCCCCACTTGCAATAGCATTATCCCCTATATTGGTTGGCACAAGGGCAAAACTACCGATGTTTGCCCTATAAGGATTATAAACAATATAATTTTTATAGAGTTTTATTTTACTTTGAGTTTGTCTTGCCAACTCATCGCCAAAAATATATCCGTCAAATTCCATATTCCAATCGGGGCTATTTTTATTAACCGAATAAAGCTCATATTCGCTTTCAAGTTCGTAATCTTGCTTAGGACGTTTGATTTTTGTATCTTTTATTTCTAGCCCAAAAGATTCTAAAGGTTTAAAATTTTGCAAGATTGCTCCATAATTTTTAAAAAATAAATAAAATGAGGGATCTAGTCTTTCTTGTATGCTTGAAAATTTTATAGTATGAGAATCAGCCGCATATTTTTTCCAAGATGAAGTGCTATCCTCATTCTCCTCAAATAATGGTTTTGTTGCATTTTGTGTATGAGAAGTATCAAAATAGTGTTCTAACAATATATCTAAATCACTTTTTTCTTGTTTTAAAATCTTGCCATTAGGTTCAAAACCCACATTTTGACAAGTTCCTAAAAATATTTCATAATCAACAATCTCACTAATAGCATTGATAATTTCTTTTTCAGATTCCATATCTTTTGTGTGCTTTCGTATTTGCTCGAATATAGCATTTTCGTATTTTTCTATATATAAAATCACACTATTTATTGTATCAACTCCTGATTGCACAAATGTGTGTTTTGGTAAAGCTATAACGGCTCTAATCCTAGCATTTTTATAAATAAAGTTACGCACAAAAGAATCATTAGGATTAGATAAAATACCCTCTGGTAAGACAATAAGCATTCTACCACTAGGTCGCAAAAGCCGTATTCCTTTTTCTATAAACAGATTTTGCGTTGAAAGACTAGTTTTATTTTTAGCTATTTCAAAAGATTGCAAGATTGTAGAATCTTTTTCGTTAAGCCCGAAAGGTGGATTTGCTAAAATAAGTGTACAACCCCCGCTATCATTGAGACTATCATATTCTGTGACTTTATAGGGATTGCCATACCAATCAAGGGAGCTAAGTCCATTGCCACGCACGATTTGGTCACCATCGCCCCACAAAAACATATTCATTTTAGCGATTCTTACCGCTTTAGATTCAGCATCTATGCCAAAAATTTGTTTTTGTTTAATTTGTCCTAATGTGTTTTCTTTAGTTGTGCCTATGGCGTGGAAACTCGATTCTGGAATCTCATCAAGCATTTTTTTAAGAATATGAAAACTTTCAATCAAAAATCCTCCACTCCCACAAGCAAAATCCAAAATAATATCTTTGTGAGAAATATCTGACAAAGCAACCATAAACTTTACAATGCTTCTAGGGGTAAAAAACTGCCCCAAGCCCTTGCCTCTAAGCTGTGATGGTAAAAACTCCTCAAAAGCCCTACCTTTTATATCAATACTTGTGTCATAGATTAAAAAATCATACTGCTTGATTTTTGTAAAAATTTTTTGAATTGTCTCAAAGCCTAAATCAATACGTGCATTTTCTCCAAAAATGTTAGGATAATATTTATTCATAGCCTTACAAAACCAATCATTGAGCAAATCAATCGGCTTCGCACTCGGTGTTTTAAAGTCTTCTAAACTCTCAAAATGCTCTATACTTTTATCTTTTAATGCCATTTCATTAGCAAGTATGAGATAGAGAATCTTGCTAAAATTATCAAAGGCGACTACAGGGTCAATCTTTTCGCTATCGCGTATAATATTGTGAATACTTCTAAAAAACTGCCTATAATCTTTGATTTTATTTAGCTCTATTTTATTCTTCTCTGTTGGCAATTTGCTCTCTATGATATGTGTATTTATACTTTCTTTACTGATACTAGAAATAAGCTCTTTATAGTGATTATTATGTAAGATTTGTATGCTTTCATCAAGCAAATTTATTTTTTTGTTTCCAGCTAAATATTCACGCAAAATAAGCCTTACGCCATTTATGGTAAGCGAATAACGCACTTCTTTGGCAAAAGAATATGAATCTGTTTGAGCGATATTATCCTTGCAAGATTCTTTAGGACTTTTTGCTTCAACAACCAAAACAGGTTTGTTTTCTTTATAGACAACTAAATCTGCTTGTTTTTTGACTTTTTCTCTGCCTTGAACAAAGTCTATGCTTTCTTTCCAAGACAAATCTTTTTGTTCATCATAGCCTAAAATTTGCGTAAGCAACGGAAGTATGTATTTCATTTCCACATCACTTTCGCTTTTAAAAAAACGGCTATCGTATGCAAACATTTCAAGTCCTTTATTTTTTATTGGTTATATTATAACACAATCATTGATTTTTCTCCTCACAGTTCCGTTTTTAAGACCGCGCCATTTGCGGCATTGCTGACTAATAGTGAGTAGCGTTTAAGCCATTTGCTTGTGATATTTTTATCTTGCATGATTTTCTGTGCTACGCCTTGCTCTAGCCATTTTGCCCGCCTAGATTCTAGAATCTTAGAATCTACTAGCAGCTCCAAACTCCCCTTTGAGACTGAAATCTCTATCTCATCGCCATCTTCTATAAGTGCGATTAAGCCTCCCTCTGCGGCTTCTGGACTCACATGCCCGATACACGCCCCACGCGTCGCCCCGCTAAATCGCCCATCAGTGATGAGTGCCACGCTCTCCCCTAAGCCCATGCCCATTATGAGACTTGTGGGACTTAGCATTTCTTGCATTCCCGGTCCCCCCTTTGGTCCTTCATAGCGGATTACCACGACATTGCCACTCTTTACCTTACCCCCTGCGATGCCCTTAATCGCCTGCTCTTGGGAGTTAAAGCAAATCGCTTTGCCCCTAAATTCTTTCATAGATTCTGCTACGGCTGCAACCTTTAGCACCGCTCCTTCAAGGGCTAGATTGCCAAAGAGAATCTTTAAACCACCTACTTGTGAGTAGGCATTTTCGTTGGTGTGGATAATGTTGGTATCAGTGATTTTTGCTCCCTTGATTCTCTCACCCAAAGTCTCGCCGGTGATTGTCAGCGCATCTAAATGTAGGATAGAGGGAAATTCAGCTTTTTGCGATAAATGCGGGAGCGGCGAAAAACACTTCGGGTCATTACCGCTTAGGTAACTCCCCTTGTGTTTTTCTTGCAACCCACATTTTTCATCAAAAATCTTAGAATTTCCATTTGTGTGTGTTTGAGAATCTAGGGCAAATTGAGATTCTGGATTGCTAGATTCTGAAATTCTAGGATTGTGCGTAAGATTTGAATGTTTTTGGGCGTGAGGCGAAGGAGCTACCTTGTCGGTAGTGACTGAAGCCGAGCCGTCCAAATCATTCAAAGATTGCGTACAAGCCAAATTTCTTTTAGCTACTTCATTCATCACTGCCGACACCCCTCCTGCCCTATTAATATCCTCCATATGCACACTACTAAGCGCCGGGGCGATTTTAGCGATATGGGCTACCTTAGCAGCGATGGCATTAATGGATTCTAGGTCAAAGTCCACGCCCGCTTCCTTGGCAATAGCAAGCATATGCAGCACGGTATTGGTGCTGCCACCCATTGCCATATCCACGACAAAGGCATTATGCACCGCCTTGTGATTTAAGATACTGCGGAATCTAAACCGCTCACTTGCTTCAGAATCTAGTGCAATCTCCACAATCCGCCTTGCCGCCGCTCTAAGTAGCTCTTCACGCTCTTTACTCAAAGCTGGTATCGTGCCATTACCCGGGAGTGCCACACCCATAGCCTCACAAAGCGTATTCATCGAGTTTGCAGTAAACATACCGCTACAGCTCCCACCACCCGGACAGGCATTACACTCTATCTCATGTAAGCGTTTCTCATCGATTTTACCACTTTCATACGCCCCCACCGCTTCAAAGGCAGAGTTCAAATCCAGCACACTGCCATCATCTAGCCTCCCTGCCATCATCGGACCGCCACTCACAAAGATTGTCGGCACATTCACACGCAATGCCCCCATAAGCATTCCGGGCACGATTTTATCGCAGTTTGGGATACAAATCATCGCATCTAAGGAGTGTGCATTCATCACCGTTTCGATACAATCCGCTATCAGCTCACGGCTAGGCAGAGAATAAAGCATACCATTATGCCCCATAGCAATCCCATCATCCACGCCAATGGTATTAAACTCAAATGGCACGCCCCCGGCTTTGCGTATCTCATCTTTGATAATCTCAGCATATTTGTTTAGGTAAAAATGCCCAGGGATAATGTCTATATAGCTATTTGCCACACCTATAAAGGGCTTGTTAAAATCAGAATCTTTTAGCCCTGTCGCACGCAATAAACTTCGGTGCGGGGCTCTTTGGTAGCCTTTTTTAATCACATCACTTCGCATACAATCTCCTTACAATAATCTCTCAATACTCATTGAATTATAGCAAACCTCACTTGACTTTACAAAAAAAAAAAAAGATACAATTTTACTTTTAAATTTTTCTATATAAGGAATTACTATGATTTTTGTGTGTATTTTTCTTCCATTTTTGGCATTTTTCTTAATGGGCAAACCATTTCAAGGGATTTTGTGTTTCATACTGCAAGTTACGCTTATTGGTTGGCTACCTGCTATGATTTGGGCATTGGTTGTCTATTCACATTACAAAGCTGATAAAAGACACCAAGAAATGCTAGAAGCCATGAAAACAAGTAACAATGCTGATACATTTTAGAAATATTTGTAAAATTTCGTGTGATTACTATACCTAGCAAGTTGGGCTTAATCCCATAAGAGATTTAGTGGGCTTTTTGTAGCTTTGCTCACATCAACCTTTAGATTTCCAGTGGGGAGCAGAGGTATTGTGAGATTATGGCTTAGAGTTACTGCACATCAAGATTCTCATGACTCTTGATTCACAAAAGATACAATTTTATTCACTTAGAAACTAAAGATGCAATCATGGTTTTTATAGATATTTTTATTCATTTTTAGTTTTTTCTTTCCGAAAAACTCTTTTTAGGCTTTTTTCTTGATATAGCAAATAATATCTCTATGTTGGGATTTATAATATTGATAGCATGAAGATATAAGAAATTCATCTTTTGCATTTTGGCATTTGCTTCATAATCAAGCAAAGTGGGTAATCATTCCGTAGATTCATAAGGTTTTTTTGGTAGGAGTTACTTTATTTGGTAATGACTGTCTCCAAACCTTGTGAAAACCACGAAAGCACCACTGCACATAGAGTTTATGAATCTAGCGACACAGAATCTAAAGAATGTCAAAAGGAAGTGCATTGCAAGAAAACTTATACAAGCTGTATTTGGATTTACGTGAATGCTTGCTATGGTTAATATTCGTTATATGTCCACACTATAGAACTGACTATATGGCAAAATCTTAGAAGCCAAAATAATAGTAACAATGCTAAGACTTGATATACGTGCTTTTTCTTAATATGTGGTGCAATGGATGTGATACTTTTTGCTAAATTCTAGAATCGATATAGAATCAGCCAATATTAACGAATGTAGTTGATGTCAAAAAACAGATGCAATAACTTAAAATCTCTAATTCCAATATATTTAGTTTGTTTATTGGAAAAATATCGCATGTATTCATTATTGATTTTAGATTTTTCTTAGCCATGTTTTTAGCGTTTTAGAGAGCTAAAGAAAACATGATTATAAAAATATAGCAATCAATTCATAGTAGTTAGTGTTAATTCGCACCACTAGCAATTTTTATAATATCTGCAACGACTTTTGGATCTTCAAGTGTGCTTGTGTCTTGCGTAACCTTTTCGCCTCGTGCAATAGCCTTAAGAATACGTCTCATGATTTTACCACTTCTTGTTTTTGGTAATCCGGGGACAAATAATGCTGAACCAAGTTTAGCAATATTTCCAATTTCTTTACTTAAAATATTATTGATTTCTTTAATAATCTCTAATTCTTCAGCTGTATTATCTAAAACACCTTTATGCAAAACAACATAGGCAAATAGGCTTTCTCCCGTAATAGAATCTAATTTACTCACACACGCACTTTCTGCAACACTTGGATGTTTAGCTATGGCAGATTCTATTTCTGCTGTACCTATGCGATGTCCACTTACATTCACTACGTCATCAGTTCTCCCTGTAATAGTAATATATCCCCTTTCATCAACAATTGCACCATCACCGGAAAAATACACTGGCTTACCATTTTTCTTGACCTGTGAAAAATAGCTTTCAATATAACGTTTATTGTCTCCCCATATACCCCGAATCATAGAAGGCCATGGCTTTGTAATGCAAAGTAAGCCTTGCTCCCCTGCTTTTACACGATTGCCATCTTCATCTAACACTTCAGCTATGATGCCAGGTAGAGGCAATGTGGCACAACTTGGTTTAATTGGAGTAGCACCTGGTAACGGGGTAATCATATTGCCACCTGTTTCTGTTTGCCACCAAGTATCAACGATGGAGCATTTTCCTCCGCCAATTTCTTCATAAAACCAACGCCAAGCAGTTGGATTGATTGGTTCTCCCACTGTACCTAAAACCTTTAAGGAGCTTAAATCATAATTTTTGGGTTCGTGTTCACCATGTGAGTGTAGCATACGGATAGCAGTAGGGGAAGTATAAAATTTATCTACTTTATATTCTTCAATCATCTGCCACCATCTACCATAATTTGGATACATCAATGTGCCTTCATAGATAATAGTCGTTGCACCACATGCTAAAGGTCCATAAATAAGATATGTATGCCCAGTAATCCAACCCACATCAGCAGTACACCAGTAGTTATCAGAATCTTTGATATCAAATACCCATTCCATAGTAAGCTGTGCATGTAAAATGTAGCCCGCTGTGCTATGTTGCACACCTTTTGGTTTGCCTGTACTACCACTTGTATAAAGCAAAAATAGAGTATCTTCGGAATCCATAGACTCTGGCTCAAATACCCCACTTTCATGTGTTACCATTTCATTATATGAAAAATCTCTACCACGTACATATTCTATATCTTGATCATTACGTGTAACAATTAATACACGTTGTACACTTGGACATGCATTATTTTCAAGAGCTTTATCAACTGCTGGTTTTAACATATAGGGCTTACCTTTTCTAAAAGCACCATCAGCTGTTACTACAAGCTTAGCTTCTGCATCTATGATTCTATCACGTAATGCTTCTGGACTAAATCCACCAAAGACAACACTATGTATAGCACCAATCCTCGCACAAGCCAACATCATTATTGCAACCTCTGGAATCATAGGCATATATAACACAACCCTATCCCCTTTTTTAATATCAAAATGATTTTTTAATAAATTTGCAGTTTTATTAACTTCAGTATAAAGTTTGCGATAAGTAATAACTTTGTAATCTCCCATTTCACCCTCAAAAATAATGGCAACTTTATTTTTTTTCTCTTTTAGATGTCTATCGATACATTGATAAGAAACGTTAAGCTTACCACCTTCAAACCATTTATAAAATGGAGCATTATCACTATTTAAGACCTTATCAAAAGGCTTAAACCAATCGATTTTTTGTTTTGCTAAATCTCCCCAAAATTTCTCATAATCTCTATCTGCTTCATAGCACAAATCCTCATATTCACACATGTTTTTAATACGAGCAAGCTTTGCAAAATCGCGATTGGGTTTAAAAATTCGTTGCGAAAATTCCTTATCATTGTCTATATTTTCCATTATTATCTCCTTAATTAGTGCAATTCTTATTGCCTGTGGGCTACTATTAATCATAGTAGGAATTTAAAAAAAATGCAAACATATTTCTTTTTAATAAATAAAAAAAGAAATATGTTGTTACCTTTATATACATAGGATACTGTTTGTAACACACTGTAATGTGAAAATATGAAATACTAAAATAATGTTTATTACTTAAAAAAATATAGCGTTATTGGGCAATATGGATTTTTGACTTAATATTTTTAAGATAGAGTGTAATAGTAAAGGTCATTACAATAAGCATAGACCAAGAACTCCATTTACCGATATGCACTAAGCTCCATGCACCAAGCTGATTGGGGTATGTCCAGATTCCTAAAAATGTATTAATATTTTCAGCAAGCCATATAAAAAATCCCACTAAAATAAAACTTAATAAGAGCGGCATATTACGTTCTTTATCATAAGGAGTAAAGTAGATAATGCTACGTGCATAGATTCCAAGTAAAAAACAAGTAATATACCAACGATAATCACCAAAAATATGATGTGTAAAGAAATTAATATAAATCAATACGGATGCAAATATGGCTAGATAATATGGTGGGTGATATTGCACACGCATAGAAAACAATCTCCATGCTTGTATAATATAACTCCCAATCGCAGCGTACATAAAACCAGAAAATAGCGGCACTCCACAGAGTTTTGTGTAAGCAAAGTCATTATAGCTCCATGAGGAAACAATGGAGGTTTTATACCATTCTAATAAAAAACCAATGAGATGAAAAAACATGATAGCTTTTGCCTCATCAATACTTTCTAATCTTGCTATCAACATAAATACTTGAATGCAAATAGCAATGAATAATAACACATCATAGCGAGGAAAAATCCATATTCCATGACGAGGAATACAAAAGATAGCAAGAAAAAATAGCCCAGCAAAAAGACAACTTCTTGCTTGTTTGATTCCAAAAAACAAAAATTCTATTATAAATCTTTTATAGCCTTTTAATTGTGCATTTGGTGGTATGTTTTGTAAGTATTTGTCAAATTTATAGGGAAACATCATGTTTATTTTTAATCATCAATGTTAAATTTTATTCAGTCTATTATAATACCATATACTAATAATGAGCAGTATTCCTAAAGGTAACAACATGCTTACTTCAGGTAAAAATATAGCATTAGCATTGAGTTTGCCTAAAGAAAAGAATAACCCCCATATTATTAATGATAGAACACTTAATCCAATTCCAAGTGTGGCAAGATTCCCGTATCTTGCAAGAGGTGGAGCATAGTAAGCAATAATAACTGCAAGCATAGAAATAAAAAATGGGACAATACCGAGTGTATAAAGAACGCCACGTGTTCGTTTTGTATCGGCTTGTTCTTGTAATAAAATCTTGAGAGAATAAATAGCATCAGTAAGCGAAATTATTGGTTTATTGTTATAAAAAGTATCTAAGATTTTTGGGCGAAACCCCTTTAGAATCTTAATATTTTCATATTCTTTTGTTTGCATACCTTCTTGTCCCAAAGCATAAGATTGTGGGAGGGTAGAAACCCGTGGATTAATAAGATTCCATTCATTATTATCAAAATATCCTTCATTGGCTTGTGTGATAGAGGTTAATTCTCTACTGTTTTGCTTTGTAGTATGATAGATTTTTATATTTTCTGCTTTTTGTAAGAGCGGATATACTTTTTGAAAAAATACATAATCATTATTGTAGCGAACGAATAAATCTCTTGATATTGTTCCGCTATCTCTACGTGCGATACTGTCAACTCTTTCTTGTGCGTACGCAAAATCTGTCGCATTTAATCCAATATAACAACATATAATACCATTGATTAATAAAAAAGGAGGAAAAAAGATTTGTTTTTTAGAATATCCTATTGATAGTAAGGCAACATATTGATTGCTTCGAATAAGACTGATATAAAATACAATAAGCCCCAATATAAGTGATAATGGTAATACATAGTTAAGAGCATACATAGCATTAAAGGCAAGAAATAAAAATGCAGTATTAGCAGAGCTTGACAAAACATCAATATACTGCAAACTATCGACACTAACAAAGAAAAATTCTAAACCCAACAGAATAATAAGTACAAATTTTAAAAATCGGACAGCGATAAACCAAAAGAACATAGTATCCTCATGTATATTGTCTCAATTTCATTAGTATTTGCAGTCAAAATTCTATTATATGAATAATTTTGATTTTTACATTACAATACTAAAAAATTGGAAATATTATATAGCAGAATCTCAATTTGATTGTATGTGTGAGATTTGTTGTGATATTGTATCTAAAAGATTGGCATAAAGAGAAAGAAATGTATAGTATAGAGTTTCATTTATAATTGTGCTAGGATTTATTACATTTTTCTCTTACGACATTGAATCATTTAAATTATAGAATATTGATGATTCTTATTTAATAGATAAAATGATAACAATAAAGCATGACAAAATAGTAATTATTCATAAAGTATGATTCTAAAATATTGTAATCTTATACATGTTAATTCTTAAAAATATAAGAAATATCATTGTGGTTACTTATATAAAAGCATTATGACTACTTATTGCCGATATTTCTACAGTTCTTGATAATCTGGGTTCATTATGATGCTTTAATAATTTGCAAAACTCGTAAAATACTAATATTTTCAATTTGCATACCCGAGGTCATATTTTTAACTGTAAGCGTTTTGGTTTTGTATTCTTCTTCCCCAATAAGAACACTAAATTCATGCCCCTTAGTGTTAGCATAGCTTAAAGGTTTTTTTATTTTTACAGAATCTGGATATACCTCAACTTTAATATCACTTTGACGCAATGTTTCGGCGACTTTATGAGCAAAAGCAAAATATTCTTCATTCATAGCTATGATTAATACTCTTGCCATTGTTCCTTTTTGCTTTAATACATTGAGTTCTATAAGTGCGGTTATAAGTCTATCTATACCAATACTTGCCCCAACACCGCTTAACTTTTCTTTGCTAAAGCTTTGTGTTAAATTATCATATCTACCACCACTGCATACGCTACCGATGCTTTTTAGCTGATTGAGTGTTGTTTCATAGACAATGCCTGTATAATACCCAAGCCCCCTAGCTATGGAAAAATTAATACGGCATACGGCTATATCAAACTCTAATCCATTTAAGATGTTTAGCATTGATTCTAAATTGTCTAACCCCTTTTTTAGTGTTGCATTATAATCTTTAAGATAGGCTATCTCCTCAAAAAATTCACTATAGTGTGATGTTTGTTTTATAGTAATAATGTCGCAAATTTTATTTGCAATTTCTTGTGTGATATTTATTTCTTTCTGTAATTCTATTTTTACTGAATCTAGTCCGATTTTATCAAGTTTATCGATGATTCGTAAGGCAGATTCGATATTATTTTGTAATCCAAAATATTCAAAGATTCCATTCAAAATGTCTCTATGATTAAGCCAAATAGTAAACTCTTGTAAATTTAGTGCTGTCAGCGAGCTGTAGATAACTTGCAAAATCTCTGCATCACAGCTTAATGAATCGCTGCCGATGAAATCAAAATCACATTGCGTAAATTCTCTATAACGTCCTTTTTGTGCTCGTTCTCCACGAAATACATTACCGATGGCGTAACGTTTAAATGGCATTTCTAATTCATGCCTATGTTGTGTTATAAAACGTGCTAGAGGGACAGTTTGGTCAAAACGTAATGCAACATCTCTATCGCCATGGTCTTTAAAACGATAGAGCTCCTTTTGTATTTCATCGCTACCCTGTTTTATTAACACTTCTGCATATTCTAAGTGAGGTGTTTCGATTGGCATAAAGCCATAACTTAAAAACACTTCACTTACTGTATGTAAAATACTAGCTTTTGCATAGGCTTCTTGTGGTAATCTGTCTTTGAAGCCACTCAAAGTTCGCGGTTGGATTAAAGCTCTGTCCATATAATCTCCATTGCTTTAGTGTGATAGTTGTACAATACAAATAGCAAAATTTTACATTAACAATGTGTGTAATTGAAAATATACATGAAAAGTTAGGGTATTTTTTAGTAATTTTATAGTAATTCACTTGACAATATTATGACCCTAAAGATGATATTGTATTGGATTAATAATTGTAGGGGCAAGGTGTTATTAGTGTTTGTTTTTATTAGTAATGATTAATTGAAATCAAATCCACCATCTTCTCCCTTATTCATATTTTCATAGACACTATTTACATAGTGTATACGTGTCTGACATGTTATAATTTCTGCACATGCTAGACATGATGTTAGCTGTTTATTTGCTTGGCATTGTTGGAGAATATTTTTTGATTCTATGAAAGCGTGGTAGTATGTGTCGTGTTGTGTCTGTGTATCCATAAATTATCCCTATTTTCATATTATTATATTGATTATTATAATATATCATCTTCATTAATTTCTACTATGTTGTACCCATCAAAGTAAAATTTCTCGCTATTTCCGCCAAGCCACTTTTTATCACTATTGGTTTCAGATTTTAGGTATACAACTTGTGGCAATACACCACAATTTCTCACATGTTTTGAACATTTTTGTAAAACATCATCACCGTTTTCCGGAAAACAATATACCCCAAAATCACCAATTAACTGAAAGTTTTTGTCTAAAACCAACATAAACTACCTTTTATTAAAATGCAATAGACTAATTATACCCAATCCGAATAAACCATTTTAATATTACTTATAAACTTCTCTTTATATTGGTTTATTATAATAGACCAATATTTGTATTATCTAATATTTTAATTTCTATTAGATTGAGTGTATTACTTCATAATAACAAGACAACTCATACAATGTGTAAAACCTAAATAATTTTGCCACTTCATAGAAAATTAAATGATGTACTTGATGATAACATTTAATATAATTTGATATATTGCAATATTTAAAATCAACAGAATCTAAGGTTACTTGTGATTTATTTTACATTTGAATTTGCGATTACCTTACTTGTATTTTTATTGTTATATTGGGGCATTTTGCATTTTTATGGAAAGAAAGTCCAAAATATTTCTATCCTTTTTTTTAATTACATTATTTTGCTATGGATAAATCCCTATTTTGCCTTAGTTGTGGGAATTTATACAATGTGTATTTATCTTATGGGATTATTACTATGTGCCTATAATTCGAAAGTTTTGTTATCATTATGTCTTGCTTTATGCGTTTTAAATTTAGCATTTTTTAAATATTTTACGGATATAAAAGATTCTTTTGACACATTATTTGCATGGTTCGGGCTTAATGTAGTGGGGATAAATCTACTTTTTCCTTTAGGTATTAGTTTTTATACTTTTGCCTCTATTACATACTTATGCACAACGTATCGCACAAGACAACATGAGAGCTTAAGCAATGTAGCTATTTTTCTCTCTTTTTTTCCAACTTTTATTTCTGGTCCGATTATAAGAAGTGATAACTTTTTTTCTCAATTACATAAAAAGAGGGTATTTCAAAATACTAATCTTATTATTATTTTAATACTTTTTGGAATTACAAAAAAAGTATTTTTGGCTAATTATTTGCAAATATATTCAGATCCTATTTTAGAAAATCCAACGGAATACAGTTCTTTAAGTCTTTTGCTTGGAATTTATGCCTATTCCGTGCGACTTTATTGTGATTTTAGTGGTTATGTGGATTTGGTAAGTGCCTTTGGGCTCATGTTGGGGTTTAAATTGCCTTGTAATTTCAATATGCCTTATATGGCAAGTAATATTAAGGATTTTTGGGCGAGATGGCATATTACTTTATCGCATTTTATTCGCGATTATATTTATATTCCGCTTGGTGGAAATCGACATGGTTTTTTTTTAACACAAGTTTTTGTTTTGATTTCTTTTGGATTATCAGGAATATGGCATGGAAATACACTGAATTTTTTTATCTGGGGACTTTTGCATGGATTCGCAACGATTATTTTTAATATATGCCGTTATTATAATGTGCAATTACCAAAATATATCAATACAATTTTAACTTTTCATTTTGTTGCATTTGCATGGATTTTCTTTTATTATTCGTCATTTAATGAGGCATTATTATATTTACAATCTTTCTATCTCAATATTTCTAAACCATTTTTAGATTCTGAAGTTATCTGGTTCTTTATGTGTTGCCTATTCTTTTTTGTTTATCCATTTATGCAAAATTTCCAACGGCAATGTGTTTTTTTATTGAGTTGTATTCCATGGATTTTGCAGCCTTTTGTAGTGTCATGTTGTATAATTCTTATTATTGGTTTTTCACCAAGTGGCATTCCGAGTTTTATTTATGCAGGATTTTGAATGAGGTTCCTTCATTTTATTTATATCACCACAGTAAGTCTTTGTCTTGTAAGTTATGTATTTTATCAAAGTCTTATTGCATATTTTGTGCAACAATACCACTATGTCAATAATGATATAAAAATATTAGATTCTATTTTAGATACTGGTGCTGTGATAGCAACAACCTTAGAAAGATATAGAATCATGATATTTGAAAAAGACATCATATATAAAGATACTCATCAATACTCATTCTTTGATATATTGGACAATACTGTAATACATGTAAATAATGGAGATTCTGCAACCATTGCAACTGCAAAACAAGACTCTACAAATAATATATCCAATAATCATCAGGATTTTCAGGTATTTCAAGACAATGATGATGCTATAACGCTGCATTTTAGCAATACAAGTCATGATGTCAATTCTCACAAAAGCGATACTGTATCTATAAACTCCATAGATTTGTCGAAAGAAAAAGGGGTAAAAATTATCAATAATCGTCTTTTTGTAGCACCAAATACACATTTTTTGTTGATTGGAGATTCTCTCATGCAAGGTATTGGTATGACATTAGCAAGAGAATTAAGTAAACAGGGGTTTAAGGTGAGAAATATTGCAAAGCAAAGTACAGGATTAACATATCCATCATTCTTTAATTGGGAAAAAGCGACAAAACAAGCTCTTGTGAGTAATCCTAAAATTGCTGTTATTGTAGTATGCTTGGGGGCTAATGATCCATGGGATATGGCAGGTATGCGTTTTGGGACGGATATATGGCTTACAACATATAAAAAAAGGATTGCTCGACTTTTTGAGCTTGCAGAGGAATACAAAGCAATTATAGTGTGGTATGAGATTCCATCAATAAAACGTAAAACTCTTAATGATAAAGTTATAACATTAAATGATTTGTATAAGGAAAGTATTGATGAATATGGTGGGATTTTTATTCCAGCAGATGCCATTTTAGTTGATAGAAATTTTACTGCGTATATTAAAAATGCGGATGGTAAAAGTATGCTTGTAAGAACACCAGATGGCATTCATTTTACACGATATGGTTCAACCTTGCTAACCCAAAGTTTGCTTGATAGACTTGAGACCTATACACCAGAATCTTTAGAATCTCACAATGATATACCACATACTCCCACCACACAACAAACCATCTCATCATCACAATATGACGACAAAGACACAATGCCACATACTATGCCATTGCAAGATTCACAAAAATCTCATATAATACACAATGAAATATTACAAGATAATCAAGCAGCTTTACCATATCATAATCATACGACACGTGATAAGGATATGTATCAAGAATCAAATGTCATCAATGACATTCCATCAACATATCAAGAGGAATCTGATAAAACTCTAGATATTTGGCACACTCATCCGTTTTTCAACACAAAAACACAAGATGAAAATGTGAATCATAGCACACCGCTTTCAGATTCAATACATAAAAATACCCATAATGATAACGATATGTAGTGAGGGAATATATGAAGTATAAAATATTACATTGTTTCATCATTGCTTTATCTTGCGTATATGTCCATGCCATGAATTTTCTTGAGCAAAATCCACAATATCAGTCTTATGTCAAACAGGCGAAGCTGTATAACTATATCCAAGATTCTAAAGCTATAAAACATCTCAAACGTAAATGGAATAAAAAAAAGGATATACGTATTAGAATCTTTGGCGATTCCCATATTGCAGGAGATTTTATAAGCAATGAATTACGTACTATATTAGGAAATATTAATGCTGTTGGTTTTGCCTATCCCCTCATGCCTCCTTATCATCAGACATTAATGCTAGATTACAAAAGTGAAAATTTTGATGTTTTAGATTCTAGGAAGAAACAATATGATATACCATATCCTATGGGTGGAGTTATTGCATTACCAAATACTTTACCGGCTTTTATTCAAATCAGTATTAATCCCAAACAAATCCATACAGACGAAACACTCTTTACTACGTATATTGTCTTTAAAAATAGCGAACCCACACCGGCTTTTTTGGTTGAAGATTCAAAACAAAAAAAATATGTTATCCAAACTTCTCAAATGCAACATTGGGAAATCATGCAATTATCGCTAAGTTTTCCAATTACTATTCATGCGATGAATGATAAAGCTATGTTGGGAGGCTATTTTATATATCAGAGAAAGGATAATAATATTGTAGAGCATCTTGGCATTAATGGCGTTCGTTCAGACATTTGGCTTAAATGGGATAATGCTATTTTACAAGAAGAATTGGGGCTTTTTGATTATGATATTATCATACTTTGCTATGGTTCTAATGACGCTATGTTTAATACTATTAATAAAGAAAAATTTATAGCTAACTATCATTCTTTTATTACGATGTTGAAAGAAAAAAATCCCAACGCTTTAATTGTTTTCATGTCGCCTCCACCAGTTTTAGTCCCAGTAGGTAGCTCTAAGAATAGGTATCAATTATCGCCAACATTTCATGTTGTTAAAGAAGCAATGAGAAAAGTGGCTCAAACAGAGCATGCATTATTCTTTGATATTGATGAATTTATCACAAGTACAGGAGGCAAGACTACATGGATAAAGCATGGTCTTTCTAAAAAAGATGTACATTTGCTGCCTTCTGGGTATAAATTAATAGCACATGGATTCTATTATTCTTTACAGAACTTTCTTGATTCTTACTAGATAGCATGTTCTATAGAGATGCAACGATTATCCCCTCATGCATGGTTTTGCAAGATTCTTAGTCTCTTTTATGACATTTTATTTAATTGACGCAATACTATAGAATCGAATCTATATTGCAAGATTCATGTGTTTGTTTTTTGTGTCATTTTGTTTTATGTGTTATTAGCTACGATTATTTATGAGCCCCCATAAAAGTATTTCTAATAGAATAAAAAATATAATAAGTTCGTTACATGCTTTCACATCATTATAAAAATTAGTCTATTAATTATAGGATTAAATAAGAGAGAATTGTATCGCTATCATTTATGCTAGTTATATGCTCTACTTTTTAATTCTCTTTTTTATTATTACACTGCTTAGTAATTTTTTATAATACATCTTTACATGATATGATACAATCCTGCATGTAATCATTATAAATATTTCTTTCATATATACAATCATAATTTTACTTTCACGATGTCATACTCCATATCGATACTATCTATTACACAACAACATAAAAAGCATATACTATCACATACATAAATAATGCTTCTATTGTATTGTGGTGCAGAATCAAATTGCTTTTTATGGTATTCTAATAGAAGCATAACAAGAATACGTACAATTAGATTTTGATTTTATGAGACTCAAACATTAGCATGTTACATTTTTCTTGTCATGTTACAAAGTAACTATCTAGTCTCTACTTCATAGAGGATTATTATATGATTACAGGATATTCCAATGTTATATTCCGTATTACTTTTTGTTATATCAAAGGATCTCCCCATGATTTTGAAAGAAAATAGATAAATATCTCAAGTTTTTATAATCTATTATTCATTTTGTATAATCAAGCTCACAATCTGATACACAAAAATAGCACCAACCATAAGTGGGGCTAAGATTCTAATCGCAAAAAACCAGAATCTAAACATAGCAGGGCTCAAATAGCCTTTGGTCCATTCGCGTAAATGCTCTTTTTTAATCGCATACCCAACAAAGATAGAAGTCGCAATCCCTCCAAGTGTCATAATGATATTTGCACTAAGCCAATCCATCCAATCAAAGAGAGTTTTATCGCCAAATGTCAGCTCACTATGATTGTCATTCAAAGAAAGGATGAGTACCGCACCCACGATAAAAATAAGCCCACTTAAGCCCCATGAGAGAAAGGCTCTGCTTTTCCCCGTCTTGTCCTCTAACCATTTTACCGGTGGTTCTAGGAGTGAAATCGTAGAAGATAGCCCAGCAAAGCCCAAACCTATCATAAAGAGAATGCAAATCACACTGCCTAGCACTCCCATTTTCTCAAACATCACAGGTAACGTGATAAACACTAGCCCAGCACCCTCACCAACATCACCAGCACTGCCATACTCAAACACAAAGGTAAAAATTGTAAGTCCCGCAATAATCGAGATGACAATGCCCGGGATTAGCACCCATAGAGCTGCGTGGAAGAGATTTTGGTTTTTCTCTGTGAAAGCAGCATAGGTAATCACAATACCCACACCAAGCGAGAGTGAGAAAAACACCTGCCCCATAGAATCTATGAGTGTTTTTGGTGTGATTTTTGCCAAGAGATAGCCTAGGAGCTCTTTGATAGATTCTACAAATCCTTTGCCCTCTACACCACTAAACTCAAAGCCAGAGACAAACATAAAATTCGCACTTTTGCTAAACCCACTAAGAGTCATCGCATAGATGAGTAATCCGATGAATATAACAAATAGCAAAGGCATAAGCACGAAATTAAGCTTCTCAATGCCATTTTTCACACCCTTAGCGACAAAATATGCCGTGAGTGCGATGACCACGCCAAAGCTTAGGATTTGTGCCCAAAAATTTTGGGTCAAAACACCAAAGAGAGCTTTAGAATCTGCCATAGTCGCAGGCAAAGAAGTGCTAATAACGGCAAGATAATAGCACACCCAGCCTAGCACGATACAATAAAATGTAAGTATCAAAGGACCGCCAATCACAGTAAGCCCAGCATAATGCCACCGCTTGTGTGCACTCTCATCGAGCTCATAGAACGCATCTTGGGCATTTTTGTGCGTGCGATTGCCCATAAGCATTTCAGCTATAAGCATAGATACACCAATAGCCACGGAGATAAAAACAAAGAGCAAGATAAACACCGCACCACCATTTTGTCCCGCCATAGTGGGAAATCGCCAAATATGCCCTAAGCCAATAGAGCTACCCAGTGTCGCCATAATAAAACCAATTTTGGAAAATGTGCTCATAAATGTTTTGCCTTTATAAGTTTTATAACAAAGCTCTATTATAACCTAAAGTTTAGGATTCATAGCAAAAAATATGTAATTCATGATGTATGAGAATTATAGAATCTTATGTTTTTAGTCGTTAAGCTAAGAATATATAAGGGGGCTTAAAAAGTACATATTCTTAAAAGCTAGGTTATGGTTTGATGAATGTTTTATGTGCTTTCTAGCTTCTAAGAATCTCATAAGTAAGACATACAATTTATGTAAATTTATCTATGCTTTGTCTTAATTCTTTAAAACTATCTTTAATAGAGACAGAGATTCCATGGACATTTTCTGAATTAGCAAGATTCTCATGTGTAAATTTCACGATTTTCTTCATATCATCATCAATAATATTTAAATTTTCCTTTATATTGTTGCTATATTCGATGACTGTTTGCGTTGTAGCGAAATTATCACTAAGAATATGATCAAAGCCATCAACTTTGTCGTTTGCTTCATTAGTGCGAGATAGCAAATTCTCTACACTTTGTTTATTATCATCGATATTTGTTTTGCTCTCAAGGACATTTTGCGTCATTGCCTTCACATTGCTATCAATTTCACTCAAGCTTTTTTGCGTACTTTCTGCTAGCTTTCGCACTTCATCAGCTACCACCGCAAAGCCTCGCCCATGTTCTCCTGCTCTAGCTGCTTCTATGGCTGCATTTAAAGCTAACAAATTGGTTTGGTCTGCTATTGAACGCACAGTTTCTACGATATTGATGATAGTATTAGTATTTTCCTCTAACATCTCAAAGTGTCCTACCAAGTTAGTATTTTGACTAAAGATATTTTCCACAAGCTTATACATATCTTGTAGGAGGATTTTAATGTCTTGCATAGAGACAGACATTTGCTCTTGTTCTTCTTTCATTTGTAGGATTTTGGCATCAAAAGTTTGTAAAAATTGATTAGCAGAATCCACTTTAGCATTGGTAGATTCTACGATTTTGTTCATATCTTGAGTAAGCTGATGCAGTGAATCTGCTATCTTTTCTAAGCCTTGTGTGTCGCCTTGTCCATGTGAAACTCTGTCTTGTATAACAGAAACTACATCATTTATATGCCCCTTAAAATCATCAATAAGAGACAAGATTTTTCCATTTTCAGCACTATAAGATGTATTGACTTCTATTTTTTTAGAAAGCGTGAGGGATTGCAATTCTTTAGCAATGACTTTTGTCATATTCACACCCCAAGTTTTTTCATCTATATCATGCACAATGAGCAAAACTACAATGATCCATTGCACAATCTGCCCTATGAGATTCTCTGTAAAAAATAGGGCATTAGCAGCTAAGATAGCAATACCAAGTATATGGATAATTCTCATACGAAAATACAATGATGTAAACATACTAATTTCTCCTTATTCATTAAATAATCGGGTATTATAGCTAGGCTTTCTAAATGTAATAGATTTATACAATATATTCATTATCATGAATAATGTTAATAACATGTATAATAAAAAATGTTGTTTTGTGATAGTTATACATATGTGGGGTTTACGTGAAATATGTGCTTATTACATTCTTTCTTAAAATTTCTATTTGTTTGACTAGCAATCATCTAATTGTAAAAAAATTAAAGAGCTTTGCTCTATATTTTTTTAAGTTATTGTTAATTAAACTATCATTTTATATACTACGCTTATAAGTGTTAGTATGCCTGTCAGAAATACAAAAATGTCTAGGGCTGTATTACGATATTTTTTTAACTTGGATATACTCCAAATGGCAATGATAGGCATTAAAAATAAAATAGCAGCAATAATGGGACCACCGAGATTTTCAATAAAATCTAAAACACTGGGATTGCAGAAAGCTACTATGAGCATGATAATATACATTGTGATGCCACATATAAGTGAAATAAGATTAAGATTTGGATTCTCATTGCCAGCGAGTTTGCAGCATTTACGCACAATTCCATATGCTCCCTCACGTGCTCCAAAATAATGTCCAAAAAATGAGGTAGTAATGGCTAAAAATGCGACTAATGGACCACCATAAGCAATGAAAGGATTTCCCAATTTATTAGCAAAATAAGAAAGCACGGGGATATTTTGTGTTCTTGCTTCTTGCAATTCAGTAGGACTAAGAGCTAATACGCAAGAAAAAACAAAAAACATTACAAAAAAGAGTAAAAGCACGGCATTGCAGAACAGAATCTGATTAGATTTTACTAAAGCATTGTCATTGCCATATTCACGTTTGACACTTAAGGCGAAAGTAGATATAGCTGGAGAATGATTAAAAGAAAACACAAGCACGGGGAGAGTGAGCCATACAATAACAAGAAATTCGTCAAGTTTGGGAACATAAGTAAGAGCCTCAAATGACCAATGTGGAATGAGATAAAGTGAAAAAATAAATAATACTGCACAGAGAGGATACACAAGCCATTCACATACTTTTGTAACGATAACTTCATTAAAAAGCATGATTCCCATAAAAGTACTCACTCCAAGAAAAACTAAAATAGCACGCCATAGAGGAGTAAGGGCTACTATATTTTGCCCCTTATCATTTACGGATAGTTGATATATATTCCGTATGAACTCTGCTATATTGCTTTGTTGGTCTAATAATGGTAAAAATTGATTATAAATGAAGCTTTCAAAAGTATTTGTGATTCCCACACAATACGCTAAGCAAATGGGAAAAATAGCAAAAAAATACAAAACTGAAATGAACACGCTTACCTTGCGTCCAAAATATTCCTCTGCAGCATGTGTAATATCCTTTTCTCCTGTAGCTTGTGAGACAAAGAGGCTTAATGCCCTATGACTTAAATACACCATTGGGAAAATTATGATACACATCACGACTACAGGCCAAAAGCCACCCATACCCGCCTTAATTGGTAGGTATAAAATTCCAGCACCCACAGCAGTACCAAAAAGTGAGAATATCCATCGTGCATCAAAACTATTCCATTGCAACATCATTATCTCCTTACTTAGCTTTTTAACATTATATAGTTAAGATGGTTTTATATTGTAGCACATATCCCTTAAAGTTGCAATACAATAATATAAATAATTTTTATTTTGTATTGAAATATAGAATTTTTGTATATTTGAATTATGATTATCAGTAGATTCTGTATATTCTTGTTTTGTATAGTTTTGGTGGGTTTTTCGCTTGAGTAAAAATAAATGTGGTATGCCCGCATTTATACCAGCCTCAATATCACTCATTTTATCGCCTACAAGATAGCATGTTGTGAGGTTTAATAAGAAATCTTGCTGTGCTTGCAATATCATGCCAGGAGCGGGCTTGCGTTTTACTGTATCATCTATGGAGGGACAAAAATAGATTCTATCAAGATAGAAACCAAGTCTTTTGAAAATTTCATTTTGCATATATTTGCTAAGTTTTAGAAAGTCCATAATATTATAATAGCCTCGCTGTATCCCAGACTGATTAGTAACCACTATAAGCTTATAATCTTTTTGTTTAAAATATAATGCTATTTCAAAAAAATCTTCATAAAATAGAAAATCTTGTATTTTATACACATAGTTAGAATCTATATTAATAACGCCATCTCTGTCAAAAAATACAGCTTTACTCATATCTACTATCCTTAAATATAAATTATTGTTTAAATTATATAAATATGCTATTAATAGAATATGGATTCTAAAGATATCACAATTTATATATTTCAATGTAGGAATCAAATTGTTACGAATCGTCATTGCAAAAAAGATTTACTTAAACACTATAAAATTTTAAGATATTTATCATGTGATTTGCAGTAACAAGGCATTGTGTCATCGATTAAGATTCAGTGCTTATAGATAAAGGATTATTTTTATGTTATTTTTACTCAAATCTCAAACATATTATTCCATTCTTTGCCTCTTATGTTTGCCTGTTTGTCTTTTAAAAGCACAAAATTATGGAGGGAATTATGATTGGCGTATGCTTGGCGGTGGTCCATTGCAAATTGTTTCATTTCATATTGGAACTGTGACAAGTGTTACTCATGGCGGACAAACAGGATATAGTATAGGTGGAAGCATTGGGTGGAATTATCTCTCAAGCTTTTATGGTGCATTGCGTGGGGTAGACCATATTTTTGATATGGGAGTGCGAGTAAAATATAATTTTAATGATATTGGACAAAAAAGCCATATAGTTGGGGCTGAACTGTACTTACATTTTCCATGTAGTACCACCAATCTTTTTAGACATATGCCACAACCTCTATCATTAATTTTTGGAGGAGGAGGGATTTTTATGTATCCCAATACAGAATCTCTGTCTTCATCTGTTAATGGTCGTTATATTGAAGTTGGAATAGGTATCATGAAATATTTTGTTGTTAATGTTAATGTATTGTATCGCTGGAGCTTTTTTCCTAATAATTCTATTGGTGTGCTACCACTAGAACAAAGCTTTCATATCGAATTTGCCATTTTTTAGGACATATTATTTAAAACTTTATACAATGTTGATTAGTTTGGCTATGTCAATAGAGAGCTTTATGGAGCTATTAACAAAAATAGTATTAGAATCAAAGCTAGCTTTATTTTTTTCTTTACTATTATCTTTTTTGAATTAAACGCTACTATGTGATGGTAAAAACATGAATGAGAGTCAATGCCTAGTGAAGTTATAATATGCTATTGTAGTGCATGAATCACAAAAATTTTCAATGAAATATTAGGTCAATGTTACTGCCCAATAACACTGCAATAATACCACGGCTCTGTTTAAGGGAGTCTCGTGTTACCTAATATTTAATGGGGTATTTTTGTGATGTAATATCTATACAATATGATGTTTGAGTTATGATTCTACTAAGCCGTATTTACGTGCAAGCTCTCCATAGCTTTGTCGCAGTAAAGCATTCCTAATATCCTTAAATCTTTGAGATTCTTTTAAACCTCTATCTTTCAAATCTTTAGCTTCTTTTGCTAACTCTTCTGCTTGCCCATAACTTGTTATAACAATATCTGCCATAATTTTCTCCTTATTATAAAATGTAAGAGCCATTGTTTGTAATGGCAATGGGATTTTACAAAAAAAAAAAAATGAGTCAAGGGGAGAAAAGAGATTCTAAAAAATAAAGAATATTGTGTAGCACATTGTACTAGTAAGCTCATTAATAGTATGCAAATAATGCTGTACTTAAACTTACTCTCAATAATCATTGCAAAAGCAATGCAGCAGAATGCGACATGAAGCAATATTATTGTAACAATAAAACAAAAAAGTTTTGAATTTGAATCGTATTGAAGTTTATTTTTGGGATAAGAGAATCCATGATTCTAAACTTTCTTTACAAGACATTCGGTATTAAGTAGTTTCATGGCAAGAATCCATGTTGATATGGTAACGCTGCGTCTTTATTGATATATGAATATTCAATTTAACAGCTGTATGTTGAAATAAATTCAAATGGATGAGGTCTTGCTTCCCATGGCCAAATTTCTGTTTCAAATTTATAGGCTTTATATACTTGCAAAAATTCTTCTGTAAATACATTGCCTCTTTTAAGGTATTCTTTATTTGCTAACATTTCTTCAATAGCACTACGTAGTGTGTGTGGAAGTTGTTTGATGCCTTTAGCACGAATTTCATCAAGGCTTAATTCAAAAAGATTTATATCCATTGGTTTGCCCGGGTCAATTTTATTATGAATACCATCAAGCCCAGCCATAAAGAGACTTGCAAAAGCAAGGTATGGATTGCTTGAACTATCTGGGAATCTAAACTCCATACGTTTTGCTTTTTCTCCTTGATTGTATGGAATCCTCACACTTGCACTGCGATTTTGTGCAGAATATGTCAAAATGCTAGGGGCTTCAAATCCGGGTATTAATCTTTTATATGAATTTGTGCTAGCATTAGTAAAAGCTGCGACACTTCTTGCATGCTTTAAAACTCCACCAAGAAAATACAATGCCGTATCACTTAACCCTTGATAGCCATCGCCTGCAAAAGTATTTTTCCCGTTTTTCCAAATGCTGATATGCACATGCATACCACTACCATTATCGCCATATAAAGGCTTTGGCATAAATGTAGCAGTTTTACCGTTAAGATGTGCTACCATTTTTACAACATATTTCAGTTTTTGTACGTTATCTGCAGCCTCTAACATATTGCCGAATTTCACTCCAATCTCACATTGTCCTTGTGCAACTTCATGGTGTACAACAAATGTTTCCAATCCAACTTGATTCAGCACCTTTACCATTTCAGCACGAATGTCGATTAGCGAATCTACTGGAGCAATAGGAAAATAGCCACCTTTTGTCCCAGGTCTATGTCCAATATTGCCACCTGCTTCAAAAGTTCTGTCTCTATTCCATTCTCCCTCTTCTGTATCAACTTCATAATATTGACAATTAATAGAATCTCTCATTTTAATGCTATCAAATACAAAAAATTCATTTTCTGGTCCAAAATATACTACATCTCCAACTCCCGTATCAACAAGGTGCTTCATGGCTCTTTTTACAATGCTACGAGGACATTTTTCATAAGGTTGATTTTTATAAATGTCCCAAATATCACAGAAAACAACGACAGTAGTGTCTGCTGTAAAAGGATCAATAAAATATCTTACAAGGTCTGGAATGAGAATCATATCTGATTTATTGATAGGTTGCCACGCTGCAAGACTTGATGCGTCAAAAGGGAGTCCTTCGAAACTTTTTTCATCAATGGCTGACATTGAAAAGCTAATATGATGCCATGTCCCTTTAATATCAGTGAATCTAAAATCCACAAATTCTACTTCATTGTCTTTGCAAAATGTTAAAAACTCTTTAATTTGTGCTTGTTTGTTGTCTGTATTAGTCATTATAACGCTCCTCATATTTTTTAAATACTCCAAGTATATCATATTTAAACAAAAAATCAGCAAAAAATGAAAATTTTTTGAATACAATTTGTATTACAATTTTTCATTGGTTTTGGTGTTACAAGTAGATTCTCTAACCATCTAAAAATATAATGCCAAGAATTCTATAATGTCATGTAGAAAAATATGTTACACAATATTATCTCATAGGTTTGTGGTGTCTGTAATTTATAAAGAGAGATGAATCATGAATCACTAAAAGCCTTTTAGATAGCATAAGAATCTTGATTGTATTGTGCTTATAAATTTTATATTTTTTGATAGTTTTAAAGAAATAACGGTGCGGTAGCACAATATGGTGCTATAAGCACAATTATCAAGATTGCAATTTGTATCTATTATGATGGTATTATGTTGTCCTATTGGAAGTCATTGCCCTAATGCTGTTTCGTGGGATAGAATCTTTACTATCAAATTTTTTGTATTTCAAAGGATAAAAGAAAGTAGAATAGTATCATGACAGTGAGCAATAAGCCTAGAGTTTCTATCTAATTATCCTTATATTGTAATCAATAGTATTATCTCTAAATATAGGAGGATAACAAAAAATAAGGCACAAACACAACATTTCTATCTCACAAAATTTTAATAAATTTATCAGAAACAATGGGAGTTGTAGTGTAGTGATTATGCGTGATATAAAAAATGTAAGCATAATGAAGCCACATTGTAATGTTTAACAAGTTTCAGTTCTAAGCACTCACATTTTTCTTAATGGAATGGGATTTGTTGTTTTTATTTTATAAACTGCAAATAAATGCCAATCTTGTTAGATTCTAACACAATAGACAAAATCCTTATATAACACAGTTATTTCCTGCTGTATGCAATATAATTGGTAGTCTATCTTATATTTTGTATTGCGAATCATTCTTTCTTAGAGTATCTGTGGTTTGGTATAATTTTACAAAAATTACCAATATTGACACATCGGATTATTACTATAATCAACAGTATAATCACAGATTTATTTCCCCACATCTCCTTGTAATACAACTATTGCAAAGAGTTTGCCAACCTTACATTGGAAAGTTTGCTTACTATTATGAGGCTCTGTAGCTGCATGACTTATAGTGTTGAGTATTTTTGTGCCACCATTTTTTATAGCCTGTTCTTGCATATCTTTTATGGCAAAGAATAAAAGATTTTCACAGACTTTTTTTGAATCTTTAAAGATAATATGTGTCATTTTGCTTGCTATAATATCTTTTTTGAGAATTTTTATACCACTACTCTTGTTTTTTCCGAATTTAATAGAAACATAGGGGTATAATATTGCTTTGGCTTCTTTATTTTTTTGCAAATTGGGTATTATGAGGTATCGCATATCGGATTGTGTGGAAGTATCTTTTGCCCACACATGACATATTATGCAATAAAAAAGTATTGATATGTATTTTTTCATTGTATCCTGCATATTGCTAAATTCTTGTTAAGATTATAACCCAAAATACAGCTCTTTACTATAAAAAATATAAAATGTTAAAAATATGCGTAAGGTTTAGGGTGATTAATAGCGGATTGTTTTTGAGATTCTCAATCTATTTAATTCTATTCTACAATAAATTAAATAAATTGCATTATAGCCCTAACATCTATATTTGTATCAAATATGCAATTTAAGAGTTATAGAGTTTGCAATATAAAATATCTTTATCTTATTTCTACACATTGTTGAGGTATGTTATAGAATCGCATTGCATTATAGATATAATCACGGCTAGTTTGATTCTAACTTCATGAGTTATTCATATTTTGTAAGTTTTTATTCCTTCACATTTATGTATCTATGAAATTTGTGCCTTTAAAAGTGTTTTTAAATGGCTTTTTATGCTTAAAAGTATATCGTCATCATCTTTAGTGGGTGCTTTTATATAAGCTCTTGTGCCATCAGAAAATGTTATACTAATATTGTTAGCGGCATTACTTATAGCTTTGATGTGTAGCTTTGTGGCAAGGACTTTTATGATAATAATCTCTAAAAATTGTAAGCTATATGTGTCAAGCTTACCAAATCGCTGTTCGATTTCTCCTTCAATTTCATGCACTTCTTGCTCACTTGTTACAGATGAAAGTCGCCTGTATAATTCAAGACGCATTCTTTCACTTGTTATAAGTGAATCATTAAGAAAGGCAGATACTGATAGTTTGAGGTCAATTTTATTTTCTTTTGTGCCACTCTGCAATAATTCTTGCAATGTTTCTTCTAAAAGTCGCACATACATGCCAAAGCCTACTTGCTTAATGTGCCCACTTTGTGCACTACCCAATAGATTTCCTCCCCCGCGAATCTCTAAATCATGATATGCAAGAGATGCACCACTTCCTAAATAAGAGTTTTTTTCTAAAGCCAAAAGTCTTTTTGCTGCTTCCTCATTGATATTTTCTTTTGTGAGTAAATAACAGAATCCAACGGTTTTACCTCTCCCAACTCTACCACGTAATTGATGTAAATCAGCAATACCAAAATTATGGGCTTCATCTATAATAATAGTATTTGCATTTGGCAAATGGATACCAGATTCTACAATAGAAGTACACAGCAATACATCATATTTTCTATGGAAAAAGTCTAGCATACTTTGTTGAGTCTCTTTTGGATTAACTTGTGAATGCAGGATTACGATTCTAAGATGTGGCAAAAGTGTGAGTAAATACTTTTTAATATGTATAATTTTTGCAATATTATTATAAATGTAAAAAACTTGCCCACCTCTACGCAATTCTCTTGTAATGACTTCTTTAATAAGAGAATCTTTTTTGATTTTAACAAATGTTTTGCTTTCTTGTTTAAAAAATGGTGGTGTTTTTAATTCACTAATAGCCTTAAGCTTGGAATATGCCATATTAAGTGTTCTAGGGATTGGTGTAGCGGACATAGATAAAACATGTGTAGTAAGACTTTTTTGTTTCAAAATCTCCTTTTGCTTCACCCCAAACTTATGTTCTTCATCGATAACAATCAATCCAAGATTAGAAAGTGTAAGATTAAAAATAGCATGTGTCCCAATGACAATATGTACCTTATTATCTTGCAGGGCAGATTCTAAAAATGCTTTTTGCTTTGTGGTTGTGAATCTATCGATTTTTGCTATATGCAATGTTGTATCATTGGGGAGACTTAAGCCCTCTAGCCTTTCTTTAAAGCTTTCAAAATGTTGATGGCAAAGCAGAGTCGTTGGCACAAGCACAATGCTTACAAAGCCATTTAATGCTGCAGCATAACAGAGACTCATAGCTACTTCTGTTTTCCCGAAACCAACATCACCATTGAGCAGTCTGTCCATAACGATACCACTTTTAAGGTCTTTGAGGCTTTCTGTAATAGCATTATTTTGGTCTTTAGTGAGTTCAAAACCCCGTTTTTCTTCAAATTGCTGATAGGCAATAAGTTGCTTAGGTGAATCAAGGCGAATAATTGCTCCTTTACTTAATTCCCTTTGAGCTTGGACTTTGATAATCTGATTAGCGATTTCCAAAAGCTTTTCTTTTATCGAGTCTTTTAATTTCAAAAAGCCTGATTTTCCTAATTTATCAAGTTTTACATGAGAATCATAGGCACTATATCGCTCAATCAAATTAAGATTCTCTACCGGTAACAGTAATCTATCGTCATTGGCATATACAATGCTTATAAAATCTTTTAGCCCACCCATAATACTTACTTGCTTAATGCACTCAAAGATGCCAATGCCATATTCACTATGCACAACAAATTCACCAACTTTTAGCGAATCTAACTCAAGTTTAATGTGTTTTTTTGTTTTGTGCTGTATTTTTTGCAGACTTATAAAAAGTGCATCTGGTAGAGCAATATTGCAATAAAATGGTGTAATGATAATACGTTTAAAATGCGTGCTATCTAAATCTAATGATTTTATAGTCGCTTTAGTGTGGCTTAAAAGATAAATATTTTTATTTTTATTAAGCTTTATGGTTGGTAAAAGATTTGCTGTTTTGATATATTCCATATCTTTACTTTGAGAATCTTTTGGCATGGCAAAGATTCTAAACTTTTGATTATTATGCGGTAAGATTTCTGGCATAACAAATGCAAGATTTTCGGTGTATTCTTTCAAGCCTTCTAGGGTAAAAATATGCGGGTATGTTTCTAAAAAATTTATCCCGCCAATGTCTTTTAAAAACCAAAATCCAAGTGAATGAATGCTTTTTTCAAGTGTATCATGGGCAATGTTGGCAATACACGATTCCAAAAAATCATATTGTTTCGGATTCAGGCTAAACATAGCAGGATTAATGCGGACTGTCTCAAGCTCTTCTTTTTGACTTAATTGCGTTTCGGTACTGAAATAGCGAATACTCTCAATTTCTGTATCAAAAAAGCTAAGACGAATCGGATTTTCTGAATTTGCAATAAAAATATCTATAATATCACCTCTATGTGAAAATTCACCTTGCATTTCCACAATTTCAACACTTTCATAACCATAATAAATAAGCTTTTCAATGACGTCGTGTATGCTGATATGTTCGTGTAATGTGAGTATAAAGCTACACAATAAATCTTTATTTGGTAAAAATGCCATGAGTGTGTGTGGTGGTGTTATAAGTGTTTGTGTGCAGTTGTTTTCATACCATTGTGTTAATTTTGCAAAGAGTTCACAGAATTCTTCATAAAAGACTTGTGTGCTATCATAAGGGCTTAAACGAATATCAGGCAGGATAATAGGCAATTTTGATTCTGTAATGCTCGATTCTATAATATGGGAATCTGTATTATGAATATGAGTATGTAGAGTTTCTACAAAAGATAGGGCATTTCCACATAAGGCTAATTCATCACTAGAGCAAATAATGATTTTTGGAAATTGCATAGATTGATTGAGAGAATCTTGATTTTTTGTGTTATCACATATAGATGTCTCGTGGAATGTGCAACATTGAAAGAAATCTTGAATAGTTGTAAGTGATGTTTGTGTTGTAGAATCTTGGTGTTTAAGATGTTGCTTATAAGATTCCCTAGTTTTTTCCCACATATCAATAAGGTTTTTATATGACTGCTTGTCTTGTGATATTGTCGTATCTATTTCTTGTGGTATGGGATTAGATTCTAATAGTCCTAAAGTCGTGCTATCACATTCCCAATATTGCATTATCTGTGATATTTTGTTGGTATAAAAAAAATTATAAATAATACTTTGAATATTCGGTGTTATCATGTTGCACTCTTATAATTTTAGGATAAGAAAAGGAATTATAACTTAAGTTATTGAGTAAGCTTAAAAACTTGAAAGATTTTTTATATTTTAATGCTAATTAAAACTATATTTGCATAGCAAACTAAAATAATCTTTTGTATTTTCATTATGTTTTGTCCATACATTTTGTACGAGCTTTATACCAAACACATGAATACTATCAAAGAAATACATGTAGAAATGTTTAAATTTATGCCAATAATCTTACTAGATAACTTAAATTTCAATATTTATGTTAGCTTGTATGCAAAACCAATGTACTTAATTTATTAAACCATGTAGTAATAACTGTATACTCAAAACTATGAATGTTATGGTAAAATTCAGCCGAAATTATGACAATAAGGGTAGTCATGGATATGGTAAATATAACAAATACGCTTGAATACCAACTCGGACATACGATATTTTATAGTATAACGGGGGGGGGGGGGTGGAATCTACCTTATAACACAATAAAATCATATCGTATCTTATCGATTTTAGATACAATGAAACTTGCCATAAAACTTCGATATATACGAAATACCCACAAAAGACAAAAAGATATATGTAATCAGCTTATCAAGTTTTTCCCAGAATTACTCAAAAACACTACACATCCTTTATCACTAATTACTATACGAAAGATTTTTGGTACTCAAGCAAGCATTATATGTAGACTAGGGCAACAAGCCATTAGGAATCAGAAAAAATGGTATAAAGGAGATTTTTATCCTTCTATACGTGCAGCATATTTAGAATTTGAAAGATTGCAACAATGCCTTTCTCTTGAAACTTATATTAATGATATATTTTCTACTATCAAGACAATTCCTATACAATGTAATCCAAACCCGCATGATTCTATGTTGTCTCAATCTAAAGAAATCAGATCATGTCAAAATTTAGACTTGTTGGATTTAGGATATGATTCTATAAGCTTTATTGAGAGCAATCTCTCTGCTATTAAAGAATGGCTAGAATCTGATGAATTTCAAAATTATTATGCTAATGTGGCTTATCCACCGTTACTTAATCCAAGAACATTTGATACCACATTGCCTCCAGAGATTGCATGGGATTTAAATATGCCATTGCACAATTATAATTTTATATGGCTTTATAATTCTTGTTGTGGTGGTGAGGCTACCTCCCTCTTTTTTAATCATTGCGGAATCGACTTGGTTGTTTTTGCATGGCTTGGAAGCGATAATGCAAAAGACGCATATATACGATTGTATCAAAAAGATAAGGCTTATTTTTCTTACACGAATATTATTTCAAATGCTAACAAATTTGCCTGTTTGCTTAATAAAAAAACTCCGATTTATTACATTGTTAGAGATTTTATTAGCATTCTTAAGACCGCATTGAATCATATTGAATCTGTTACTATCACACCATTGATGAGGGAATTTGTTTTACAAACACGATATGATAAACTTTTTCCTCTCATTGTATATTCTTTTCAAGATTCTCTCAATCCTTATAAACCAAGCATTACGAGATTGCAAGATGCAATTAATGGATTGTGGACATATTGCAACAATACCAAAAGTATAGCATGGCTAAAACATGTTGCTAGTGAAATACGAGTTTTTAGTATGCGTGATATAGATTCTAATCATGCATTTGATACTTTTACAAATCTTGCTAAGACGCATAATTTTAATGCCCCAATAGACCCTGTGATTTTTAGTGGAAAAGTAAACCGATATAACGGACTTTTAACATTGCCATGCACGTTGATATGCTCATATCATAAACAAGATTCTAAAAGCCCAAGAATCCTTATCACAACACCCCAATTAACGCAAGATAGGAGTAAATATGTGGATATAACACAAGAAATTCTTCAATATAGCTATAAAAATGTAGTATGTCTTATTACACAAGAGCATTATGGAATCTTAAAAGGCACTACTTCATTATATGAGGATACCAAGATATATTTACAAGGCTATATCAAATCATTAACCAAATATACAGAATATATCGATTCGTATTTATATACAGAAGAGAATATTTTACAATATTTAGAACACAACAAAGAAGTAACAAGGATTCTCAAGAATAGAATCCATGACGATGCCTTATATCTCAAACAACATTATCCACATATTATAGAATCTTGGGAATATTATCAAAGGTTTGAACAGATATGTGCCATGCACAATCTGTGATGCTTGTTACAATCGCCAAGTTTTTACAGACTTTTATTAGCATAAGGCACATCATAAGCAAGAAACCACATGATGTTACTGGTAGAGCGTGTTGAGATTTCTTGCCCTAGTGGTAGTCATACAAAAGCGTATTCGTAATAAATCGATGTAGGATAGACTGTATACAGAACGGTTATTTCCATACTGTTTTATAATTATATAAATATCGCTTTTAATGTCTTAAGATTTGCTAATAACACGAATTTAATAAATCTTCAAATTCCTTTAACATATTTTTTACTTCATTCATACCAATTTCCCAAAAAATACTTTCATTTATATCAAAATTAAATTGTAATATCAAATCTCTTGGACTTTGACTACCCCCAGCACTTAGAAAATCAATGTATGTTTTGACGAATGCCTCTTTATCTTTGCTATTTTTGTAGAGACCAAACAAAGCAAGCACCAAAAGTTGTCCATACGAATAAGCGTAACAATAAAATGGGGAATGAATAAAGTGGGGAATATAGCTCCACCATTTTTTATAGTTCTTAGTAAGCTTGATGCTATCTCCAAACATTTTTTGGTTTTCTTCTAACCAGATTCTATCAAAGTCTTGGGACTGCATTTCGCCCTCAACATTATGTATAACTCTTTCAAAATTTGTCATCACAGTTTGTCTAAAAAGCGTTGAAAAAATATCTTCTATTTTGCCTGCGTAAATATCAAGCAATTCTTTGTTGTCCAAATTCTTTTTAAGATAGTCAAACAAAAGCATTTCAGCAAACACAGAGGCAGTCTCTGCGGTGGTAAGTGGTGTATCGTGGTTGAGTGTGCCTTGCGATTTGCTTAATTCTTGATGTATCGCATGTCCAAATTCATGAGCTATTGTAAAAATATCTCGCCTATTGCCTGTAAAATTAAGTAATACATAGGGGTGTGATTTGGGGACACTACCATGACTAAATGCTCCACCTCTTTTGGTAGGTTTTGGGTGAGAATCTACCCAGCCTTCTTGTATTGCCTTGTATGCTATATCATAGAATGTTGGGCTAAATTCTGCAAAAGATTCTAAAGTACATTGGAGAGCTTTGGAAAAATCTATCTGCACATTTTTTTTTGAAAGTCCAAGTGGAGCATATCTGTCATAATCTTTGAGTTTATATCCTAAAAGTTGTGATTTTACATCATAATATCCGTGCACTAAAAACATATGAGCATTAACACAATTCATCATACTATCAACACTTTCTTGAGTTGTCTGATTGCTAATATGGCGAAACGATTCGGGCTTATCGTAGCCTCTCAATTTTTGCATGATAGCAATATCTTTGCGAACCATATTTAATATATAAGTTAAAAGATGAGTATTTTTTTTCAAACCTTTAGTGAAATTTTTTTGTGCTATTTTGCGTATCTTTCTGTTTTGCACGTGTAGAAGTGCTAGGATTTCTTCTTCAGTAATTTTTTTATTATTTTCTATTCCCTCAAAACGCATATTAGCTAAACTCTCATCAAATAATCTTGAAAATGCCCCAACTCCAACAGGGGACATATTAACAATAATTTGTTCTTCTTTAAGACTTAATTTGTGTTTTTTATTGTCTCGCAAATTACTAAGGAAAAAACTATATTTTGTATTGTCTGCAATAAAAGATTCCATTTTCTTTGAATCTAACTCTGCAAACTCAATTTCAAAAAAAAGAATTTTTGAATAGAGTTCATTACATCGGACTTCATAATCAGCATATAATGCTCCATAGGTTTTACTATCAACTGCAAATTTTAAAAAAACATAAGTCATAATAGCACCCAAATCTTCACAAAGATTCTCATATTGTGTTATAGCATTAGCAAATCCATTATTATCTAAAGTAGCCAATTTACCATGATATGTTGCATGGAATTTTTCTAATTTAGAATCTAGTGTTGTGCTAAAAGATTCTAATTCTTTATCATCTGCGAATAAAGATGAAAGATCAAAGTGGAGTTCAGAAATATTACGGATAGCAGCAATGTTTTCTTTTTGTTCACGACTCTTTTTAGTTTTTGTAGTATGAAAATCTGTTGTTGATTTGTTTTCTTTTGTTTTTTTTGTTGTGGTTGTTGTAGTGAGATTTTTACTTGTTTTATTGCTCTTTGATGCTTTATTTTTGTCTTGGTCTGGGGCACTTTTAACAGAATATATGTTATGATTGGTTCTCATGGCGTTCCTTGAAAAATAAGATTTAGTATTATAGCATGTTATGGTTATGTTTGTTAAAGGTGTTTTATGTTTGTAATATATGATAAGATAGAGATTTCGGATAAAAATCTAAAATTACAGTTTCATACGAAATTTATAAGTTTTATTTTTTCTGTTGGAATCTTAATGATTTTTATTGTTGCCTATCTTTCACTTAAGGGTTTAAAAAGTGATTTTGATAATAGTTTTCCTAAGCCGCTCCACCAAATTAATCTACTCAATGAATTTCAAAATAAATATATGCTTGAAACAATCTCACTTTTGCAAAATGAATCGAATTTAAAAAGTCATCATGCCGAAAGCACATATCTTTGGCAAGTCTATAAAAACAAAATTTATGAAGACATGAAGCAGGGAAATAAAGTTTTTATGTTGCTACGTGATGTATATCAACATATTTTTTTAAGCAATCAATTTCATGAGATTCAAAAACTTAGAGCAAGGGAACGAAAATTCATGCAAGCTCTTGATAATATTATTATGACAGATTCAATAGGAATCTTTTATAATCAAGACATGTTATTATACAATGCTCAAAGAGTTAGCGAATTAAGCTTTAGTATTAGCGATACACAGGTTGCCATATATACCCTTGAAAAAACAACAACAGATAATTTTCATATGGCAACACTTGGCATGCTATGGGCAGTAACATTGCTTGTATTTGGTATTGTTGTAACATTAAGTCTTGTGATTTTAAATTTTATACAAAGATTGAATAGTTATCTTAAAAGGCTTTTTGATAATGCTATAAGAGATTTACGCAATCTTAATGCTCACTTGCAAGAGGAAGTTGACAAACAAATACAGGTTATACGGGAAAAAGATGCCATAATGTATGTTCAATCTAAACTTGCATCAATGGGTGAAATGATACAAAACATCGCACACCAATGGCGACAACCTCTTAACTCTTTAACTCTTCTTATACAAGGCATAAAGAGTAAGTATGATAACAATAAATTAACACGAGAGATTATACACAATCAAACACAACTAGCCCTTAATATCGCACAAAATATGAGTAGTACAATTGATAATTTTAGAAACTTTTTTCGTTTAGATACGGGATTTGAGTATTTTAATATTACCCATGCTGTTAAAGATGCTATTGAAATCAACAAACCTATGTTTGATTCTCTTAAAATTTGCGTAGATTTTGATGATAGTGATGATATTGTGTTGTTTGGTAGCAAACATGCTCTGATGCAAATATTGCTTGTTTTGTTTAGTAATTCTAAAGATGCGTTTATAGAGAGGAAAATTTCAGAACCAAAATGTTTTGTAACTTTTGCAACGGAACAAAATTATGCTATTATACGATATTATGATAATGCTGGAGGAATTGCAGATACCCTATTAGATAAAATTTTTGAACCTTATTTTACGACAAAGCATAAGAGTTTAGGTACTGGTATTGGACTTTATATGGCAAAGGAGATTCTAGCAAATCATTTACAAGGAAGCATTGAGGTGAAAAATTATCACTTCAGCATATCGCAAGATGCTAAACAGCAAGAATATAAAGGAGCATTATTCGTACTAAAACTACGACTAATACAATAAATTGTGAGGGAAATATGAGCGGAATACAACATAGCTATTTACAGCATTTACAACAATTAACCGTATTGTACGTTGAAGATGATGATGAAACACAAAGTATTTTATCTGGGATATTAGGAGATTATGTAGGAAATTTATTGCTAGCAAAAGATGGAGAAGAAGCACTTGAGATTTTTGAAACAACTCAAGTAGATTTAATTTTAACAGATATTCTTATGCCAAAAATGAGCGGAATTGAGCTTATGAAAAAAGTTCGTCAACACAAATTTCATGCTTCAACGCCTATTATTCTTATCACAGCTTTTACAGAAACACATTTTTTACTCGATTCCATTAAACTCCAATGCAATGGATATATTTTGAAGCCAATTAATTTAGATGAGCTTTTGGAGCGTTTCTATATTACTATGTTGCCACGTTTGCAAATAAAAGAAATTGTAATGAAAAATCGGCTTTTAGAAATACTTGATGGTTTTGTAGGGGGCAAAAAAGTGGCTATTGTGCAATATATTATCGAACATTCTGATAAAGAACAAATTTTTTATGGTAGTCATGATGATATAGCAGATAAATTGCAGGTAAGCAGACAAACTGTTATCAGAACGTTTCAGCAGCTTTTTGACCTTGGTTTTTTAGAGAAAATTAGAAATAAAGTATACCGACTATGCTATAAAACAAATGTTTGAATAGTTTAAATATATAAAATGGAGGAGTAAGCGTATGAATAATAATATTGTAATGAGTGGATCTATGTGGCGATTTCTAGTTATCATGTTGATTTGTAGTTTAAGTTTTATATGGGCAGAAGATAAGCAAACCTCAAGTGCAGTAGCAAATAAGGCATATAAAGATAATAATAAATATGTAACTACGCCGTTTTTTTATTTACAGGCTGGAGCTGGCTTTGCATTTAATAAAAAGTTAGCGGAGAGAGACTCGACGATTTCAGAGGGTGTATTGCCTAATTTTACTTTAGCACTAGGGTATAATCAGCATTTTAATATATTTGGAGTAAGTATGGGTTTTAAATTGCAAGTTGGGTATGAAATGGGATTGCGAACACTTGATGTGAATACGGAGGTTTATAAAGTAGGAGGAGGATTTTTGAATGCGTATGTTGGTTATTGGCGCATAATGTTATATGGCGGAGCTGGATATGAGATAATGGAGCGAGGACAATCTTTTTCGCCTATTTTGAGTCCAACTGGCAGAAACTCTTCGTATGGACCTGCGTATGATTGTGGACTTATTGTAGTTTTTAGCAAACATAATGCACTTGATATTTCAATGCGTTTTTCAAAAGTGTACGACTTTGCTCCAAGAATTTTATTTAACTATGAATTTAGATTCTAAAAATTAGAATTTTGTGAATAGATTATGATTTTCCAAAAATGTGATTCTAACTTGGTAATTTAATACTGAATCAATATATTTTCATAATAAGCTTAATAATTCATTATAAGAAATATTTGAAGAAAAGTGGATTGTATGCCTTATTAATCAAATACACTAATCATTTTTAACTATTTTACATACAAGCCTTGTTGCTTTATGTGGAAAAGACAGCGTTTCTCATTACATGAATGATATTTTTTACATGAATGATATTTTGGATCATGGGTAATCTTAATTTTCACGAAATCATAGTATAATTTGGAGTTTGTATAATTTTGTATTCTTTAAGGAATCTCAATGGAATCACCCGTTGCTCACACCTTGTCTCCCAATATCCCAAAGCATACTAAAAAACGCACTGACATTCATACCATTCTACTCATCGGCTCGGGACCCATTGTCATCGGGCAGGCATGTGAGTTTGACTACTCGGGCACACAAGCGGCTAAGACGCTAAAATCTCTTGGCTATCGCGTGGTGCTTATAAACTCCAATCCCGCTACGATTATGACCGATCCGGACTTTGCTGATCGCACATACATCGAGCCTATCACAGAAGAAGTCATCGCCAATATCATCAAGCAAGAAAAAGTCGATGCGATACTGCCTACTATGGGCGGACAAACCGCACTCAATGTGGCGATGAGTATGCACGAGAGAGGAATGCTAGAAGGTGTGCAATTCCTAGGGGCAAAGCCAGAGGCGATAAAAAAGGGTGAGGATAGACAGGCGTTTAAAGAAGCAATGCTAAAAATCGGCATGGATTTGCCAAAATCCCGCTATGCCTATAATATCGATGAGGCACTTGAGGCGGCAAAAGAAATAGGATTCCCGCTTATTATCCGTGCGAGCTTTACCCTTGCAGGTGGGGGAAGTGGCGTGGCGTATAATATCGATGAGTTTAAAGCCCTAGCCCAAAATGGCTTAGAGGTCAGCCCTATAAATGAAATTCTTATTGAAGAATCTTTGCTTGGTTGGAAAGAATTTGAAATGGAGGTTATCCGCGATAAAAATGATAACTGCATTATCGTGTGTAGCATTGAGAATCTTGACCCTATGGGCGTGCATACCGGGGATTCTATCACGATTGCTCCAGCTCTCACACTCACAGATAAAGAATACCAAAGAATGCGTGATGCGTCCTTTAAAATCTTGCGTGAAATTGGCGTGGATACAGGCGGGAGTAATGTGCAGTTTGCGATAAATCCGCAAAATGGTAGAATGACGGTGATTGAGATGAATCCGCGTGTATCGCGTAGCTCTGCTCTTGCTTCTAAAGCCACAGGTTATCCGATAGCCAAAGTCGCTACACTCCTAGCCGTGGGCTACACGCTCGATGAAATCAAAAATGACATCACCGGCACACCTGCAAGCTTTGAGCCTAGCATTGATTATATCGTTACTAAGATTCCACGTTTTACCTTTGAGAAATTCCCGCAGGCAGATTCTACGCTCACGACTTCTATGAAGTCCATCGGCGAGGTTATGGCGATTGGTGGGAGCTTTAAAGAATCTTTGCAAAAGGCATTGTGTAGTTTAGAGACGGGAATATTTGGGTTTAATAGAATCTCTGTTGATTTAGAGCTTGTTAAAAAGGAAATTCGTCGCCCTAATGCTAATCGTCTCCTTTATATCGCTGAAGGCTTTGGACTTGGCATGAGTATCGATGAAGTTTATGACCTTTGTAATATTGATAGGTGGTTTTTACACCAAATTTGGCAAATTGTACAGGCAGAAAATGATATAACAAGAGAGATTTTGCATAGTCCAGCACTTATGCGTAAGATAAAAAGCTATGGTTTTAGTGATAAAATGATAGCCTATTGGCTTAAAGAGAATGATAATATCGAAATGAGTGAATCAGAAGTGTATCAAGCACGTCAGAATCTAGAGATTATACCGCAATATTGTGAAGTAGATACTTGTGCAGGAGAGTTTCCGAGTTTGACGCCATATCTGTACTCTACCATTGGCAACTTCACACCTCTCCCAATGGCAAATTCGTCTTTGGGTAATCATTCCGCAGATTCACAAGTTTTGGGGGCAGTCATTACCGATGAGGTAACTCCTACCCCCAAAACTTGTGAAAACTATGAAAGCACCACCGCAAATACTAGAATTTATAAAACTAGCGGTGGGGAATCGTGGGCAGCTTCAGAAGTTAACCATACAGATTCTGTGGCAATTACTGAATCTAACGATATTTCAGAATCTAAAGCAATTACAGAATCTAAGTACGCCAAAGATTCCGAGCCGCACACAAAAGACAAGCTCCCCGATTTATCGCCAAAACGAAGTTTCTTTAGAAAAGCTGAATTGCCCACAGAATCTAGTAGTATTCAAAATCCAAGCACTTCAGAAATAAATTCTAGTATCGTGAGCGAAGTTCGTGGGTTGTCGAATTGTGCGGAGACTAGCCTTGTAGGCTGTCGCACAAACAATTCTGCAGACTCCCGCGAAATTTGCCACGAGACGAATTTGAAAAAAGTCTTAATCATCGGTGGTGGTCCTAATCGTATCGGTCAAGGCATTGAATTTGATTATTGTTGTGTGCATGCAAGTTTTGCACTTAAAGATATGGGAGTGCAAAGCATTATGTATAACTGTAACCCAGAGACGGTAAGCACGGATTATGATACCAGCGATACTCTGTATTTTGAGCCTATCACTTTTGAATGTGTGCGAAGTGTGATAGAGAGGGAAAAACCCGATGGAATCATCGTGCATTTTGGCGGGCAGACTCCACTTAAACTTGCAAACTCTCTCACAAAGATTAATGCCAATATCATCGGTACAAGTGCGAAAGTTATCGATGTAGCAGAAGATAGAGAAAAATTCGCTGCTTTTATTGCTAAATTAGGACTTAATCAACCAGAAAATGGGATTGCCTTTGAAAAAGAGCAAGCATATAGTATCGCAAACAAAATCGGCTTTCCGGTACTTGTACGTCCTAGTTATGTGCTTGGTGGCAGGGCTATGCGGATAGTCTATGACGATGAGGAGTTAAAAAGCTATATGGACGAAGTTATCGCTGTAAGCGATAGTGCACCAATTTTGATTGATAAATTTTTAGAGCAAGCAATCGAATTTGATGTGGATTGCATTAGCGATGGCAAAGATGTGTATATCGGCGGCATTATGCAGCATATTGAAGAAGCAGGCATTCACAGCGGGGATAGTGCAAGTTGTTTGCCACCTTTTAGTATAGATTCTGCTATGCTTGAGCGCATAGAATCTACCACCGCTACGATCGCTCTCAATCTAGGCGTAGTAGGGCTTATGAATGTGCAGTATGCTATCTACCAAGATGAGCTCTACATCATCGAGGTTAATCCTAGAGCTTCACGCACCGTGCCTTTTGTCTCTAAAGCTACAGGGATTCCATTAGCTAAGGTCGCTACACGTGTAATGTGGCAACATAGTCAAAGGAATGCAATGAATGCGTATGCCGTGCATGTAGGTATAGATTGCAAGAAAAATGTGTCAAATATTCTTTTAGAATCTTTACAATTTTATGATGTTTTTCATGTTGTTTGCAAACTTCGAGAAATTTCTTTATCTCTTATAACACATGAAATCTCAACACATAGAATCTATGGTTGTAAAACGGCATCTTATTGTAGTATTAAGGAATCTGTTTTTCCATTTAATAAATTGCCCGGGGCTGATTTGCTTTTAGGTCCAGAGATGAAAAGCACTGGTGAGGTTATGGGTATTGCTGCGAACTTTGAAATAGCATTTGCAAAAAGTCAATTAGCTTGTAAAAATCCATTACCACAAAAAGGCAAAATTTTTATTTCTTTACGTAATAGTGATAAAAAATATGCACATGAATTGGCGACACTTTTATGTAATGCGGGATTTGAAATTGTAGCTACGTTAGGGACACATAAGATTTTGAAAGAATCGGGTATTTCTGCAATATCGGTATTAAAAGTGAGTGAAGGACGTCCGCACATTATTGATATGATTACAAATCATGAGATTGCTATGGTTATTAACACAACTACAAACAAAGATAAAGCAGATGCAAGACTTATTCGTCAAGCCGTATTACGTGCAAATATTCCGTATTTTACTACTATTTCTGGTGCAAGGAGTGCGGCTATTGCTATGCAAATGATATATACTAACCAAACCACAGTTTCGAATACTATGATATATAGTGTTCAAGCGTTGCAAAATTATTTAAATAAGCCCGTGTAGCTACATGATTCATTAAAAGCTGTGGTTTAAGATAAATGATTGATAGAGATTCTAATATGAGATTCTATAAGAGCTGTTTTCTTAAGGTTTTAATAATCAGAAACACAATTAATAAATATTTTATGTTGTCCTTAGCAAGGATTCATTATTCATGCAATATTTCAAAGTCATCAATTATGATTTACAATATGAATTATCCTCTGAATTTATAGATTCTATAAAATGGAATCTATAAATTCAAATTATCGTTTATTATTGTAATATATTTGTTATTAGTCTTATATGTAAAGATTGCGATATCATTACAGAATCTTGTATGCCAACAAAATATAACGGTGCAGCAACAATGAATATTAAAAGTTCGTATTGGGAAATTACGCTGATACAGATTGCATTCCAAACACTTCATTATAATAAGCGATTTGCAATCTATCTTTTACCCATGATTAGTATTCAAGGACATTAGCATTATCACAATATTAACATTATAAGGAGCTAAAGTCTGACGGCAAGCAATACAGCAAAGCTTTGCAATTCATTGTCTTTATTAGGCATGAATCTATTTGTAAATACTATACAGCATCAACAATACGTCCTACTAAAATATTATCCCTACATTCTGTAATGGCTACATTATAATAGCCTATTCCACTATAATCTCCGTCATTTATGAGAATCTCACCATCAATTTCTTTTGCCCATCTTTTATCTCTAGCACTATAAAAATACGGGCTTATTTCGCTTTTCCCTTCAATGATACATTCAATTGTAGAATCTACTAAAGATTGGAGTAATTCATATTGATTTTTAGCAATAATTGCTTGGATTGTACGAATACGTTTTGTGCGAATATTTCTTGGTAATTCTTGCAACGTTGCTGCTTTTGTGCCTTCTTCTTTTGAATATTCAAAAACATTGAGTCTATCAAACTTAAACTCCTCTAAAAATTCACATAGTTCATCAAAGTCTTTGTCTTTCTCCGTGGGATAACCAACAATTATGCTGCTTCGGATAAAACTATTAGGGATATTTTTCATATATGACAATAACTGTTTGACATCTCTATGATTTCTTCGCATATCTTGTAATACCGTTTGACTAATATGTTGGATTGGCATGTCATAATAATTTTGGAAAATCTTAGATTCTGCAATACTATCAAGCAAATCAAAGCTTGTTGAACTAGGGTAGAGATAGAGAAATCTCGCACTTATCAATGCTCCTTGTGCCTCTATAGCATTAATAAGCTTTAAAAGTCCTGAATCAATATGTTTGTCTTTTAAATATGAGCTTGTATCTTGTGCTATAAAACTTATATCTACATAGCCTTGTTTTGCTAGACTTTCAGTCTCTCTTAATATAGAATCAATATTGCGACTTTGCAATTTGCCCTTAAAATGTGGGATAGCACAGAACGAACAAGACTGATTGCAACCCTCACTAATTTTTATATAAGCATGAATATGAGAGCCTGTAATAATGCGTTTTTCATTGTCATTAAGATATACTTTATTATGTATGATGCCTTGCTTATTTGCTATCATAGAATCTATTTTGTCATAATCGTTTACTCCTGTAAGAATATCAATTTCTGGAATCATTTCTTTAATTTCTTTTGCATATCGGGCAACCAAACAACCACTTGCAACAAGCAATGCTCCATTTTTTCGTAGCTCCAATGCCTCAAAAATATGACTTAAACTTTCTTTTTTTGCTGCCTCAATGAATCCACAAGTATTGATGATGATAACATCTGCATCTTCAATACTTGTTGTGATGGTATAATCTTGCAATTTACCTAACATAACTTCAGAATCTACAAGATTTTTTGAACAACCAAGAGAAATAATATGAAGTTTTTTCATTTAATAAACCCTTATATTTAGTAGCATAGGTTACATTATATTATACTAAAATCAATATTTCATTTGCATATTGCATTATTATAATATATGATTATTGTAATATGTAAAGTATTGTAATTTATCATTAATTTATTGCAATTTTAAGAGATTTTCATGACAATTTAAATGAAGAAATTATATAATTTATATTTTTAATTAATTTTAAGGATTTACAATGTTTGATAACATATTTGGTAGAGAAGCAAAAGAAATTGTTGGTGAAATTGAAAAATTATGCTCTGACGTAAAACAAATTCCTAGCAGTGAAGACTTAAATGCAATTATAAAAACATGTACAAAGCAGGAATCAAAAGAAGTGTTTGGTAAGATGCTTGATATAGTAAGTTATTATGAAAAAATGTTATTATCACAAAAAGAAGATGATAAAGATGAACAAATACAGGCATTGGAACATAAAATACAATACCAAGAACTTATGATGGATACTTCACGTGATGGACTATGGTATATGGAATATCCAAAAGATGGGAATCTTACTTCAAATACAACTTTTATATGGTCTCAAAAATTTAGATATATGTTGGGATACAAGGACACTAATGATTTTCCTAATATTTTAGGTAGCTGGGCATCTCTTTTGCATCCAGATGATTCTCAACCAACTCTTGATGCATTTGCGAAATCTTTAGCAGACACAACAGGTCATACGCCTTATGATGTTGTTTATCGTTTAAAACTCAAAAATGGTGAATATAAATGGTTTAAGGCATTGGGTGTTATTAAGAGGAATGCGAAAGGTTTAGCTGAACTTATTGCTGGCTCTTTAACTGATATTCATGATGAAATAGTCAATAAAGAAAAATTAGAAAATACAATGTTGCGTTTTCGTCTTTCTCAAGACATGTTAAATGAGGGGTTATGGGATATTATATTGCATGATTCCAAAAATATAGAATCTACAAAGAATTTTTGTTGGTATTCAAAGCAAATGCAAGCAATGCTTGGAGAAACAACGAATGATCATTCTCTACGTTTGTTGCTTTCTAAGATTCATAACGATAATGTAGCAGATTTTAAAAATGCTCTTATGAGATGTTTATCAAATCAAGGGATTGTAGAATGTGAGTTTATGATGAAAATCGGTAATGAATACAATTTTATGTTGGGAAGATTCCAAACGCATTTTGATAGCAATAACGAGCCAAAAAGAATTGTGGGTGTAATTACGGATATTAATTCATTAAAAAATAATGAAAGAGCAAGAGAGATTGAAATTGAACAAAGTGAAAAAATCAAACAAACTATAGAAAATATACAGCATCTTATACGAACAATAGATGAAATTTCCAATCAAACAAATCTCTTAGCTCTCAATGCAGCCATAGAAGCAGCAAGAGCAGGAGAACATGGGCGAGGCTTTGCGGTTGTAGCTGATGAAGTACGAAAGTTGGCAGAAAGGACGCAAGAAGCCATTAAACAAATTACTTCTATGGCATCTATTGAATAATTATAGTGGGGTGTAATTATTTGGTAATAACAATCAACTTATTGATAAATTAGTAAGAGAATCAAAACCCTAGAATCTAACATATTACCCTGATATGCAGCAACATTACATAAGTTTCAATAATCAATAGGGTTTAAATACTGACAATAAGATGATTTATGTAAACTTAAATATATAGCAAAAGAGAGAGAATGTGTGTTGGATTGTTTATCGAGCTTGATACTTTGCTATTGATTAATAAGTAGAGAGTATAAGCTAGAAATTTCGAAATTATGAAAAGAAAGTATAAAAACATGTTAACATTAAAGGATAAAAATACTGATAATGATAAATGTAGTAATTGCATTATAAGAAATCACAGCAACATAATCGCTGTACGATAATAAAAAGTAATCTCTAATATACAATAAAAACTTTTTTATTGTATTAAGAATATTATGCAATGAATGAAAGGCAATTTAGTAATATTGAGAAAAAGATTCTAATCATTCATTAAATCGTTGTTTGCTATTTCTTCAATAAAATATCTTGGACGTCTTTTTATTTCTTGATATATTTTGCCGATATATTCGCCTATTATTCCAAGACTTAAGAGTTGTATTCCTGAAAAAAAACAAAGTGGAATGATTGTTGATGCCCAGCCATAAATAGCCTGTGTGGTGAATAATTTAATATAAGTCGCATAGATTATTAACAATAAAGATACCACAAAGAATAGAATGCCAAGCATACTTACTAGGCGAAGTGGCATAATGCTAAAGCTTGTGATTCCATTCCATGCAAATGATAGCATTTTACTTAGTGGATATTTTGATTCTCCGAGCTTTCTCTCTAATCTATCATATTCGACAGTGCTGCTTTTATAGCCAATCAATGGGACTATCCCACGCAAAAAAAGATTCACTTCTTTAAATTTTAATAAAGCATGCAAAGCACGCGAAGAAAGCAATCTATAATCAGCATGATTATAGATAATTTTTACACCCATTAACTCCATAATTCTATAAAATCCAAGTGCCGTGTATTTTTTAAATTTTGTATCCTTATTGCGACTTTTTCTTACCCCGTATACTATTTCATTACCTTCTTTGAATTTATTTACGAATGTATCAAGTATAGTAATATCATCTTGTAAATCGCAATCAATACTAATAGCACAATCGCATGTGTTAGAGGCAAATTCAAGCCCAGCCAAAAGGGCATTCTGATGTCCGACATTCTTGGAGAGCTTTATACTTATGGTGAGCATAACACGTTTATCCATATTAGAATCTGAGTTCTCATGAGAATCTAGAATTCTTGAATGTTCTAATAACGTGGGGGCTTTATTGCTATAAGAGTTAGATTGAGTATTTTTGGGTAATTTATCACTTTGCATAGAGAGATTATTTGTTGCAAAGTTTTTCAAAATATCCCAAGTTGCATCTCTACTGCCATCATCAACAAATACAATAGCACTTTTTGGTGATATACATTTATCTTCTATCATACGTAACATTTTATCCGTTAAGGCATTATATGTTTGATACAATATTGCCTCTTCATTATAACATGGCACAACGATATAGAGAATCGGTAATGTATTAGTATTATATAGAGACATTATTTTTCCTTATCAATAACACGAATTGTTATGGGTTTATCTACAACATTATACATTTGCATCCAATAAGTAATATTGTAATTTGGATACGAAAAGGCATCGTTGCCTATCCCAATATATGTTAATTTATATCGTACAATATCATTTTTTGTCAAGAAAATTTCTTTTTGATTATTGATATTTGCCTTTGTGAAAATATCAATAAGATTCTTTGTTGGTGCATCTTGATATAAATGGTATGTTTGAAACGATTGTTCATATATGCGAATGAGTGGGAATATCATGCAAAATATTGAGCCAATGAGTATAATGTTGCAAGTACATGCCAGAACAGTACTATTATGATTCTTATATTGTAACAAAATTGATAACAATGCACAAAAAATCAGTATGACTTCAAACCAAATTCCGGGTACTCTAATAGCACAAAATCCTATGATTCCTATAATACCAATACATAATAATGCAGTTTGAATGTAATATTTT
>CASFZH010000009.1 GCA_949299115.1 uncultured Helicobacter sp.
TTTAATCCTTTTAGTTATTATGAAAAGAGACTCTTTGATTTCTTTGATTCTATTTTTAGTCAAGAACCACAGAAAGCTTTTAGGAGAGGGAAAGGGCAGATAATGCAACAGTATCAAACTATGCTTGAAGAGAATATGTATTTTGGACATTTTGTCAGACAAAAAGTCCCATACATTATGAAGTATAAAAAAACCTTACAAATCTTTCATGCACTACTCACTCTACCTTACCAACCACGTAGATTTTTTAGATATATGAAAGCCAAGATGAAAAAATCATAAAAGTGCATGTTATGCAGCAAAAAATTACAGTGATATAATGAGTAAATGATGCTTTACAAATTTTCATAAAATACTAAAGAAAAATGAAAACCACAAAAAGATTTGATATAAAAATACAATTTTTATAAGACATTTAGTATAATGTACGACAACAATACTATTATGCTTAGTAAGCTATGAATAAAATGAGTAAAAATAAAAACATAGAATATACCATTAATCGTATCCAATTAATTGAGAGTTTTTATGAAAAACCCTAAACAAATACTACAAGACAATCACACACATTGCACAAATGCTTATATCGAGAGTTTATGTGCTTTAATCGGAGAAAATCCAAAACGTGAAGGATTACTAAAAACATCACAAAGACTTGCTAATTTACATGAATTTCTTTATAGCGGCTACGCATATAACCCTAATGAAATTTTGAATTCCATGTTTAGCGATGGGGCATGTAAAGAAATGGTTGTTATTAAGGATATAGAATTTTACTCTATGTGCGAACACCATTTGTTGCCTTTTTTTGGAAAAATTTCTATTGGCTACATACCCAATAAACAAGTAGCTGGAATCTCAAATTTTGCCAACCTCGTTGAGGTATTTGCAAGAAGATTACAAATACAAGAAAATCTGACAACACAAATTGCCGATACTATTATGGAATCTTTAAATCCTAAGGGCACAATGGTGGTATGTGAAGCACTCCATTTATGTATGGCAATGCGTGGCACACAAAAACAAAATGCTAAAATTATAACATCTGCTGTTCGCGGTTTATTTCAAAAAGATTCTCGCACAAGAACAGAATTTATGCAGCTTACTGCAACAAAATCCTAACATTACATGCTCATTTCATACATACGCTTACGTTCACTTGAACCCAATATGCCTAACTGTTTGCGATATTTCGTAATCGTCCTACGAACTATTTTTAAATCAAACTTTTTTTCAATAAGCTCCAAAATCTTAATATCAGAAAGTGGTTTGCGTTTGTCCTCATTTTTTATAAGCTCATTGAGAAAATCTTTAATGCTAGCATTTGACGTATCGCCATCAATCGCTGTGGTAAAAAAGCTCTTAATCGGAAATACACCTCTATTGCATTCTAAAAATTTATTAGCAATGGCACGCGATATGGTGCTTGGAGAATGTCCAAACTCATCAGCCAAATCCTTTAACTTCATTGGTTTAATCTCACCACCCATAAAAAAGTCATATTGATACTCTATAATCATCAAGCCAATTTTACGTATTGTTGCCTTACGCATATCAAGAGCATCAACCAAATCTCTTGCTTCTTTCAATTTTGTTTTAAAATATTGATCATCTTGCAATGCCTTAGTTTTTGGTTTTTCAATAATCATACTTGGATAATACGAATCATTTAAACTTAACTCGATAGTATTGTTTTCCTGTGTTACAATAATATCTGCGATAACCACACCAGAATCTTCTTTAAAATCAAGACTTGGAATACGACGAAAATCTTTAATAACTTTCATAATTTTTTCATAATTTTTATATTTCTTAAATTTAGCATGATTTTCAAGATTCTTAATAATTTCTAATGCTATGTCATAATCATGTCCATCTAATTCACTTGCGTCAAGTTGAAATACTAAGCTTTCTTCTAAATCTTTCGCACCAACACCAGTTGGCTCTAAATGACAGAATCTCCATCGCACACGTTCAATCTCATGTTCATCTGTTTTAATACCGCGTTTTTCTAAATCTTTTAATAAATCTTGCATATCACAATCAAAAAAGCCTTCACTGTCAAGATTATCAATGATACCTAGAGCAATTTCTTGACTTCTTTTTGTTGGGAAAAGTGGCGGTGCTATTTGTTCTTGTAATGTCTCAATAAGACTTTTTTCATAAATAGTTAGAAGCTCAATTTTATCACCTACTGCATTTTTAGCATTATGTAATCCTCTTTGTGGTGCTTTAAGTGGAGAAAGCTTGCCTTGCAAACTCGTAGCAAAAGCAGATTGAATCTCAATATAAGGATTATCCTCGCTTACTTTGCTTAGAGTTTCTTCTAATTCATCAATTGGACTCTGTAAGATTGGCAACCAACTCTTAAGAGTAGATGATAATTTCGATTTAACAGCAATATTCTGCCTTAGCTTTGCCATTGAATTAACGCCTCATGTAAAATCTAACTTTTAAATTGTAGCAAAATATACCATAATTGACAATAAATTTGTAGATGTTCAAATCTAAAAACTCAAACCAGCCTAAATATTTATAATTTTGATGTATCTAGTAGAATATTTATAGAAGCAAACATTACGGAATACACATCTTTTAAGATATAATCATAGAATATATTTATTAAAAATAAAACATAGCTGCTACAGTTATAATATTTCTTACGGCATACTATTTTATGGAAAAAATATGAAAAATATAGTTTTAATTGGCTTTATGGGTAGCGGAAAAAGCACAATTGCTAAACGACTCTCTGCTATACTTCAATGGAGATGGGTAGATAGTGATGAATATATTGTGTATCAGCAAAAATGCAGTATTAAACAAATTTTTCAAGAATATGGGGAATCTCATTTTAGAAAATTAGAATCTGAGTTTATAGAATCTTTTATGCAAAAAAAACAATATATTATCGCCACAGGTGGTGGTATGCCCATTTTTAATGACATAACACATCTTGGAGTGCGATTCTATCTCAAAAGCGATTTTTTTACTATTACTCAACGTATTAAGTTGGCACAACAAGATGATAATAATAATACACGTCCACTCTTTGATGATATACAGCAAGCCCATGCACTTTATAAAAAAAGAGAGCCGCTTTATAAATCTCAAAGCGATTTTACTATCAATGCCAATACAGATGAAGATGGGGTAGCACGAGCAATTATTGACATAATAACAAATCACTACAAAGTAAAGATTGTAAATGCTTAAAGTCAATTACAACAAACATTATCACTTTCTGCTTATACATTGCAAAACCTATAACGATGGCATTGGTGTAATCCTATCATTACAATGTATCGAAGCCTTAAAAATAAAATTTCCAAACGCCACTATTAGCTTTTTGTTGCACTCAAGTATGCAAGATTGCGTAAAACATAATCCATATTTAAAAAATATTTTCTGTATTGATACAGCATCAAATATTATAAAGGATTTAAAAAAAGCTAAGATTGATATTTCCATCTCTTTATTTGCAGATAAAAATAGTACATTGGCGATTTTTAGAGCTGGAATAAAAACACGTATTGGTATTTTTCAAAATCTTCATTCATTACTGTTTAACTATAAAATAAAGCAAAAACGTTCAGCATTGCATAAACACGAAGCACAATATAATCTTGATTTATTAAAATTTCTTGGTTGCAACAATACTTTTTATCCTAAAATTTACCTTAATATTAGCGAAAAACAAGAATCACAACAACATTTAGAAAATATTTTTAATGTTCATGCTCTACTAGATTCTGGCTATATTGCAATCTGTCCAAGTAATGGGTGGCAATTAGGCTGGATGGCTAAAAACTTTTTGCATATCGCCAACGAATTAGCATTACAATATAATATTTTAATTTTTGGTATGCCACAAGAAACACAAGGATACAATGCCATGTTACAAAATTATAGTAATTTATCAGAAAAGAATTTCATTACATATACTACTCATAACACTGCAAACAACAAAAAAACTTCTATCTATTCTTTGCGTAATCTGCTCGCCATAATCAGTCATGCAAGGCTTTTCATCGGCAACAATACCGTATTATTGCATATGGCAAGTGCACTTGATATTCCAACTTTAAGTTTATTTCCATATAAATCACCTATTACCCCAGTGCGTTATGCCCCTTTTAGCAAAAAAAATATTCATATTATTGTTACGCCTTTTGGAATCTTTGAACCACACAAACAAACAATGTTTGATAACGATGATATACAGGGGTTACGAATGGAAAATATTATGCCAGAACTCATACTTAATATTTTACGACACAAGATTCTCACTGCATAATGAAGACAAATATGAAGAAATTTTTTACTGTCTTACGATATGAGCATTTTTGTTTCTTACAAGAAACACAAGCTATACAGCACATTATACAATACTGCATTGCCCTAGTATCACATTATTTTGCACCAAACACCTACATTGCCATACAACCAAAAACACAACAATATAAATATAAAACAAAAATATGGCAAAAAATTGGCATTGGCATGACTGCTGGAGTGATATTTTGGACACCATTTTGGAGCTTCGTTCTGCATGAAATCGCACCTTTATGGATATACATTAGCATTACATTTCTTGTTATAATAGGGTTTTGCATATTTCTACTATCATGTTTAAGCCAAAATATGACAGATATAACAAACTCACAACAAGAGATTCGGCAACGAATGACCACAAAATCACATGATAATGTGAGCAAACATTCCTATTGTGCAATACCAAACAACAAACGATATAGACACATACTACGTGGAATCTTTTCCCTCAATCCCCATTATTTTTTTGTGCAATTTTGGCTCTTTTTATGGCTGTGTATTCTTATTTTATCCATTTTACATCATAACATATATATTGCAATAAGCCTTTTTTATCCGTTATCAATTACATTATTTTTATTTTTACCACGCGAATACCGATTCTGGTTTGGCTTTTTTGTAGGAATCATGGGATTTTATTGGATGACATTAAGCTTTCGCTTTGAGGATTTACATATAATAATCCCTTTTGCTATCATTGGTGTTGGTATAACGTATGGAATCTTATTGTGGTTTTTGCTATTTTTTAACAATCTGATATTGCGAATATTAGCTATGTGTTCACTTTTTGTTATACACCCAACGGGATTTAATTGGTTTAATGTAGCATACTTGAGTTCATATAGTATTTTTGACGCATCGCTATTAAGTCTTGTTTGTATTGCGTTTGGAATTTGCCTTAGTGTAATTCGTTCTCCCTATCGCTATATAAGTATATTCTGCATACTTCTCTCTTTTGATTACAGTTTTACCATTCAAGAACCAAAGCTACACGCTAAAATCATACAAACAGAATACGACCAAGACATGCGTTGGAGGGCTGATTATAAGAATTTCATCACAACAGAGAATCTCAATGCTATACAAGAAGCTATCGCAGAACACTATCCAATTATCATCTTTCCAGAAACAAGTTTGCCATTCATTGTCAACACAGACACAGAAATCTACCGTATTCTTTTAGAAATGAGTAAAGATATTATAATTTTCATAGGTGGAATACGTGTGCAATCAGATTCCAATATTACACAAAATAACCACAAAAAACTTCATATTTCTCAAGATTTTATTCCCATTGATAGAATCAAGCAAGATAACAATACTGTTGATAACATAAAACCAGAACAAACCTACATCAATACACCAAATACCAAAAAAGGCTACTATAATACAACATTTATTTTTGCTAATGCTACAAGCATTGTAGCCGATAAAGTAGCACTTGTGCCGTTTGGTGAGACACTACCCTTTAATAATATATTGGGTAAAATTTTTGAAAATATTTTTGGAGAATCATTTGGATTTAATCAAGGCAATGAAATCATAAAGCTCCAATATAATGGATTAAAAATAGCAAATGCAAATTGCTATGAAGGAACAATGAGTATGCCCTATGAAAGTGGTGCACAATATATTATCATGGGTAGCAACAATGCTTGGTTTTCTCCATCAACACAGCATTTTATGCAACAAATGATAATAAAATATTATGCTAGAGCTTTTGATGTCTTTGTCTATCATGCAACAAATCTCACACCAAAGGCTATCATTAGTCCAAATAATGGGCGACAATAAATAAAACTATCGCGATAAGAATCTTGATTCTATCATGTTAAGCCTTTGAGTACAACAATCTTAGAAAAATATTTTTAGATTCCATGTTTCATTATCACAAGATGTTTTGCTTCATTTATTTAGATATTTCGCTATGCTCAACATGACAAAATCTAACTTCTCAAAACTCTTATAGAATCTTAGGTATCTAAAATATTCTAAATTTTTTACTTTCAATATGACAGAGATTCTAGAATATCAAACCATCAAAAACACAAATGTTAATGTCGTATTGAGTCTTTAGGCAAAACATTTAAAGAATAAATAGAAAATCTTGGTATAAGTGCAACAATCCTCAAAATGATTTTCTCTAAGATGGTTTTGCCTACTCAATACGACGGATTCTAAAATCAAAATCCTAGATTGCCACAAATCTGCTAACATAAATTCTCACAATGACAAAGAAAGACGGTGATAAGAATCTAGAATCTTAGATATTTCGCTTCGCTCAATATGACGTATTTATTAGATTCTAGATTCTCATACACACATGTTAATCTGTCATGTTGAGGATATGAAGTATTCGAAACATTTAAAATTCTAGAATCTAAAAAGATTCTAGATTCTTTGTCATATTGAGGGTAAAACCCGAAATATCTAAAGTGTAGATTCTATATTCTATAAATAGTAGATGTCCCTATAATTAATGAATCTCGCAATTACAAAGTACACTAAAAAATAAACAATATATCTAAAAACAATATATGAGTTTTATCACTAAAAAAATAATTAATATTTGGGTTGATGATTCACTATTATAATTTTGAAGAACAAAAATTTTCACAATAATAATATAAATATCGCTTGGCGATAATACGACATAAACTATAAAAACACTAAGGTAACAAAACTACAATCCTACTATCATAAAAACATAAAACAGATGTTGGCTATATACAGAATCTATTAAAACTACAAGAAGTTTTTTTATCTCTTATCGTCTATATTTCTAAAATATTCGCAATAATCAATACCTACAGATATACGCTGCCATATCAACCAATCTATGACTATACCCCATTTCATTATCATACCATGCAAGAATTTTTACATTTCTTTCGCCTATAGTAATCGTTTTATCTGCCACCACAATAGCACTATATGGAGAACCAATAAAATCACTTGACACTCTTTGCTCAGTATCTACCAAAAGCAACCCTTTCATAAATGAATTTTCTGCTTTGTAAAACGCCTCATTAATAGAATCTTTGCTCGCAGATTTTTTAAGAGTAAAGCTCACGTCCACTAGACTCACATCTGGTGTAGGCACACGGACAGCAATTCCATTCAGCTTGCCACTCAAATGTGGTAACACAAGCCCGATAGCCTTTGCAGCTCCTGTGCTAGTTGGAATCATATTCAAAGCTGCAGCACGTGCCCTACGTAAATCTTTGTGTCTTACATCAAGTAAATTTTGGTCATTTGTATAACTATGGACAGTGGTCATAAGTCCATTTTCTATGCCAAAGCAATCGTCAATAACTTTAGTAATCGGAGCTAAACAATTTGTAGTGCAAGAAGCATTAGAAACAACATTTTCACCTTGATAATTGATGTGATTTACACCATAAACAAAAGTAGGAGTATTATCTGCTGGTGCAGAAATAATAACCTTTTTAACATTATGCTTTATATGTGCACTTGATTTTTCTAAAGTATTAAATTTACCTGTGCATTCAATAACACACATTGCATCACCAAAATGAAGATTTGATATATCTCTGTCGCTTATAATTTGGACATTTTTACTTTTGCCTATAGATAATGTATGAGAATCTATTTTTTGCACATCACACTCCCCATGCACAGAATCATACTTTAATAAATGAAGCAATGTATCCGTATCACTTGTTGTATTCATTGCCACAAGTTCAATATCATCACGTTGTGCAATAATTCTTGCTACACAAAGCCCAATGCGCCCTGTTCCATTAATAGCTACTTTTATATCCATTTCATTCCTTAAATTCCAAAATGTATTTTGAAGTAAATTATTTGCCATAAAATTGTATCAAAAACTTACAATTTTTTACAATTTAATCATAAAATTACTTGATTTTCAACCAAAAATCCAATACAATAGCTTTTTATCTTTGAATTATTAAAGATAATGTTTAATTTATTTAGGAGTCATAACTATGAATAAGAGTGATTTTATAAAAACTATCAAAGAAGTTGGTGGTTACACAGAAAAAAAAGAGGCTGAAAAGGCACTTAATTCAGTCATTGGTGCTATTCATAAAGTTTTAAAAGCTAATGATACAGTTGAGTTAGTTGGCTTTGGTAAATTTCAAAATGCCTTACAAAAAGGTAAAGAAGGCAAAGTTCCAAATACTGATAGAAAGTATAAAACAGCTGATAAATTAGTGCCAAAATTTAAGCCCGGAAAAGCCTTAAAAGATGAAATTGCTAAACTCAAGATTAAAAAGTAATTTCATTTTCATACTATTGGATAAAACTTTGGTTTTATTTTTAATCAAAATTCTACAAAATACAAATTAAGTAGGCAGTATTTTTACTTTTTTAATAAATTTTAATTAAATTGCTTATGCTACAATAGGTGATATAATCTGAAAATTTATAGAATCAAGGAGAAATTATGCCAAAAACTACAAGTATTGCTCTCATGCAAGAAACTAAAAGTATAAGAGATATTGATATTAAAGACAAACGTGTTTTAATCCGCGTTGATTTTAATGTTCCTATGGATAAGGATTTCAATATTAGTGATGACACACGTATGCGTGAAGCATTACCAACAATTAACTATTGTATAGATGCAGAAGCAAAAAACATTGTTTTAGTAAGTCATTTGGGTCGTCCTAAGGGGAGGACTGCTGATTTCTCTCTCAAACATGTTTTAAAAAGATTAGAAAGACTTTTAAACAAAGATGTTGCTTTTGCCGATACCATAGAATCAGCAAAGATGCAGCAAGACTCCGGCATCAAACAAATTATTCTATTAGAAAACATACGATTTTATGACGGTGAAACAAAAAATGATGAAGAATTAAGCAAAAAGCTTGCAAATCTTTGTGATATTTATGTTAATGATGCTTTTGGAACAAGTCATAGAGCACATTCAAGCACATACGGGATAACAAAATTTGTAGAACAAAAAGTTGCGGGAATTTTATTAAAAAAAGAAATAGATTCTTTTGCAAAAGTTATCAAAAATCCATTAAGACCTTTATTATTAATTGTTGGCGGTAGCAAGGTAAGCTCCAAACTAAGTCTTTTGCAACGTGTGCTTGATGTTGTAGATAAAATTATCATTGGCGGTGCTATGAGCAACACTTTCTTAAAGGCATTAGGTTATGATATGCAAAAAAGTCTCGTAGAAGATGATTTAATTGCCGATGCTATTAAAATCTTAGAAATAGCAAAAGAAAAAAAGGTTAAAATATATTTGCCAGTAGATATCGTAAGCACAAATGATATTAATAATCCAAAAGATATTAAAATTACACCTTCACAAGATATTCCAGATAGTTTTATTGCAGTCGATATTGGTCCTGCTAGCGTGAAGCTTTTTAGTGAAGTTATTGCAGATTCTCAAACAATTATTTGGAATGGTCCTTTAGGTGTTTATGAAATTCATCAATTTTCAAGAGGGACTTTTAACCTCGCTCATGCAATCGCCAATACATATGCTTTTAGTTTTATTGGTGGTGGCGATACTGCTGATGCTATCGATAAAGCTGGGCAAAGAGACAATATGAGCTTTATCTCCACTGGCGGTGGTGCTAGTTTAGAACTCTTAGAAGGGAATATTTTGCCCGCATTCCAAGTTTTAGATAAAAAATAATGGCATTATTTATGATAACTTATTGCAATATAATAAAGTAAGTAAAAATTGAATTTCATAGATGCCACAAACAAAAATTAACGCTCAATTTGACTATATAGTCTTACAGCTTCAATCTTGCAGCATTAATGTTATATGATTATTAATAGGTTTGTGTTACGTGGTGTTATATATAAGCATTTAAATCAAAGTGAAGAATAAATATAAATAAAAAATAATGGCGAACAAAGTTTATTAGAAATATTGTGAAATCAAAATATAGCAGAATTTTTAGATAAATTTAAAAAGTCTTTATATATTTTTCAAAGAATTTTGTATATTTTTGCACAAATTTTTAGATCATATAGAGGCTAAGTTCGATTTAAAGGGCTTTTAAATACTTTTACAATACAAATGTTTAAATCTTTAAGCCTACCTGTATGGCAGGTATGGTATAAAATTATGAAGTTTTATATGTGAACCTCAAACGACACTAATCAACCAATCAATTTTATATCAATTAATGCAATATAGTATATACTTTAATTAATATGATGTTATAAATAAGACAAAACACGTGGTATTATTCTAGCACTAGAATACAATAAAAAAACTTTTTTATGCGTGTGTTTGTAAATGTAGATTACAATGCTCTATCATTACTACAAGAAAATAGCTTATAAAATATGATATCATTTTTATTTTTATATGCCAAATACTTTTTTACCCCTTATATATGTTTGTTTAGGCAAAACATCAGCTATTTTTTTAGAATCCATACTAAATACATCTTCTGTTAAAATCTGAAAATTAGCATATTTACCAACCGCAATCTCCCCTTCATCTCTCATATTTGAAATGATTGCACCATTTTTTGATAACATTATAATTGCTTCCCCAACACTGACCGCCTCATTTTTATTCATATCTCGCCCATCTGGAGTTTCCCTATTAACACTAGCACCCAAAGTAGTATAAAGATTCTCTGGCTCTGCCCATAGTGTCGCTGGTGCATCGCTTGATAATGAAGTGAGCAAAAAAGCATTGTAAGATTGAATTGCATAGACTCTTTGGAATAAATCAGAATCTAAACTTTGCAAATATGCATCATATTCTGCATAGAGAAAAATAGTTTGAGGTGCAAGACTAAAAGTCATTTTTGCATCTCGCATAGTTTGTAATTGGGAATCTGAAATCAACGACGCATGTTCAATTCGTATTGTTGGAATATCACCCATCCATGGTTCTTTGTCTTGTAGTGTCTCAATAAGAAACTCAATGCTAGCATCTCCCATAGCATGGATAGCAAGCTGCAAATGATTCCTTCTTGCATATTCCAATGCTTCAAGTATAGTTTCAGAATCTAAAACTTTCATACCTCTATGATTCTCATTTGGATAATTACGTAACATATAAGCAGTTTTTCCTGCAATGCTTCCATCTATAAATAATTTTACTCCACCAATTTTTATGTCGTTATCTTCATGGATAATAGGTGGTTTACCATGTTTCTTAATGCTATCCCAATGATAATACAATGTTACATTCTGTTTAAAACCACGTTCTCTTGCTGCTCTATATAAAGCTATCCTATCGTAAGGTTCATAAAAGGCATACATGTCCGTAACAGCACCAATACCTAATTTATCATATCGTTTCCCTAAATGTACCATTCGTTGCACCAAAATATCAAAATTCGGCTTTGGCTTTTTATCTAAAAACAACTTCATCGCATTTGGTTCATAGAGAATTCCATTGGGCTCACCATTTTCAAAGAAACCAATTTTACCTCCTATTGGGTTCTTAGAATCTTTTGTGATTCCGGCTAATGCCAATCCCAATGAATTACACACTAAAATATGTCCAGAAGAATGATACACAAAAACAACTTGTGTAGTAGAAATTTCGTCTAAATCCTTACAAGTTGGTGTCCTTCGGTCTTGTAATACTGCCTCATCATACCCAAAACCCTCTAGCCATTTCTGCGTTCCATAGTCTTTATGTTGTTTAAAAGCTTCTTGTATTTCTGAAATGGAATGTATAAGCGGTGGGAGACACAAAACACGATTCATATTGTCTGATACATAATCTGGGTGTGTATGAGAATCTATAAAACTTGGTAAAACAATTTGTGATTGTAAGTCAATGCTTACAGAATCGGCTTTTTCTATTTCATTATTATTACCAACGAATACAAATTTTCCATTCTCAATCCCCATAGCCTCTGCAAACTTTGGTTGTTTATTTTCATCAAGTCCTATGAAAATTCTACCATTCTTAAAAACAAGCATAACAACTCCTTATATTTAATATAATACAATTATTTCCAACATTGTGTATTTGATATTCCTAGTTTTAGAGGATTAAATATGGGATTTTGACCCAATTTTCTTTGACTTTTATAATCTTGTAAAGACCTTATAACAATAGGTGATAATAAGACGATAGCTACTAAATTCAATGTGCATAACAATGCCATGGTAATGTTAGCTAATGTCCACACCATACCAACACTAATCTGTGAACCTACAAAAATTATTATAACTGAAAAGATTCTATAAAAAAATAAAATTATTTTATTATCGGTAATATATTTGATATTCATTTGTCCGCAGTAATAGCTCCCAACACTTACCGTGCTTGCTAGAATCACAATTAAAGCAGTAAAATAATATTGCCCCAATGGAAGATCCTTAAAACTATAAAAATAGTGCATAACATTTTGCATAATAACCATACCTTCACCATATCCATTTGCACTTGCCTCTTGATTACTCGCATACATAAAAAATAGAATAAAAAATGCAGAACAAGTACATATAACAATATCTAACAATACAATAAAAGATTGTGCAATGCCCTGTTTAACCGGATGACTTGTATGTGCCGAAGCAGCAGCATTAGGTGCACTCCCCATACCAGCCTCTGTGGCAAATAAGGCTCTTTGGATTCCAATAACAATCATACTCCCTAAGAATCCACCACCTAATTGTTGAAAGTCAAATGCATTATAAAATATAGTCTGTAAAACATTTGGAATAGTATCAAAATGCCTCAAAATAACAATGAGTGTCAAAATAATATAAGTAAAAGCTAAAAATGGTGTAACTACGCGAGTAAATTTGGCGATGTATGGACCACCACCAAAAAACATAATAGTAGCGAAGCATGTAATGGCAAGCCCAACTATGATAGCAATGCCAGATGAAACAAAGTCTTCATGGTTTGAAAAATAGGCTTCAAATGAATGTACAGCGGTATTAGAATATAAAGAATTAAAAGTCCACCCCACTAAAATGAGACACAGGGCAAAAATAAAACTAAAAAGTTTTGAGCGCAATCCCATTCGTATATAATACGCAGGACCACCTTTAAAGGCGTTTTGCCCGTCTTTCGCCTTATAGATTTGCCCCAATGTACATTCAGCAAAGGAGCTTGCTCCTGCTAAAAATGCCATAACCCACATCCAAAAAATGCTACCAGGACCACCTAAAGTAATAGCAACAGCCACTCCAACAATAGAACCTATACCGACACGTGTGCCAAGTGAGATTGTCAATGCTTCAAATGGGCTAATGTGTTCTTTGTTATATTTAGCATTGTCATCTTTTTCAGTTAAAACCAAAATAGCATCTTTAATTAAGGAAATCTGCGGTAATTTTAGAATCACAGTAAAATATACTGCCACAAAAAGTAATACCCAGATAAGCCAATAGGAAGCAAGATAGCTATCTATTGTTTGAATGAATTGCTCCATTTCTCATCTCCTAATGTTAATTTTTGTTATTAAATATATCATATTTCACAGAATTACATCAAATAAAATATAATTTTTACAATTTTTACCCAATATTTTATATTATATGTTACATTTTTAAACATTATAAAAAATAATAGGTATAATATTGTAATTATCTTTAAGATTTTTATATTTTCATGCAATAATAAAATGCAAAATTATTCTAAAAACTAGAATATTAAAAAATTATTAAAGGTGCAATATGCAAAAAAAAATACAATATGTAACCTATATTCTATATCTTAATACCCAATTATTTACGTTTTGTAAAGCAGAACAACTGATTAAAGAATTTGGAAGTTCACATCAGTTTCATCTAGGATTAGAAGCAAATTTTCTTTCAAGAACAGCATTCAATCACACAGCATTAACATCCGAAAACAGCAATGCAGGGGATTACCCGCAAGATAGCTTTGCTTATACAAGTATGAAAATTTTTGGTAATTATACGTGGAATGGATTAATCGTATCAGCTGGATATTTTGGTGGTGTTGCTTATACCTATAATGGTTGGTATCCTTTTATGGATGACCAAAATGTGGCACTAAGAAATGGTAGTGCAGTGGAATTTCATAGATTTTTATTTTATCGTGCCTTTCTAGGATACGACAATGAATCTTGGTTTGTTAGGCTTGGGCGGTTTATACTAGAAGATGATGATTGGCTTAAATCAAGTGTGCAAGGTGGACAAGTAATCTACAAAAATAATAATTTTTTAATTAAATTTTTTGCACTAAGTCATTTAACCACTGCCTTTGGTGCATGGGTTTGGGATTTTAGAAATGGTGCTATACCAACAGGTATATATCATGCAGCATTGCAATACCACACAAAATCAGAAAAATATGAATTTCGTATACGTCCATTTGTCTATTATGTGCCAAATTACTATGTAATACCCGGTTTTAATTCTCATTTCTTTTTTCATACCCAATCAAACTTAACATGGCATACCTATCTTGTCTTTAGCTATGAATTTTATTTACAAAATGCCAACTTAGCTACACCTCTTTTTCCTTTAGTCCCATTAGGAAACAATGCAGCAAGTTTGTATATATCTCAAGAATTGGAGTTTTTGCAACACTACAAAGTGAACATTGGCTTTTATAAAAATTTTGGACATTTTAATGGCATACTTGGTATGTATGGTAATCCAGCGGGGGCAAGCATTTATGATAATAGCTTTTTTGCAAGTCTATGGCTTAATGATTTTTTGGCAAAAGATTCCCAAAGTATATTGCTAAATTTTAGTGCTAATATTGTAAAAAATACGATTTTGGGATTATTTTATCGCGGCACTTGGAATCAAAGGAGTATAGAAAACATAGTGGGGATTACAGCTTCTTATGATTGGACAAAAAATATTACCTTTAGGGCTATCTTAGCATGGTATCTTGATGAAACAAAAGCAGGATATAACGCAAAATTTTGGATACCAATCGCACAAGTCCCAGAATCTCTGCGGCAAGGTATTACCAACTTAAATCCGAATAGAAATCTCGCTGATAGAAGTTATCTAATGTTTAATATCATTGCAAAAATCTAATAGAAAGGAATAATATGCAAAGAAGAGAAATTTTGAAATTTAGTATTGCGGGTTTTACTTTAGCAGCAATGCCACTATTGGCTTATGATACAAAAGATTCTAAAGATTCTTATATCATAATAAAAAATGCAAAAATATTTGATGGAATCAATATATTACAAGATACACAAGATATTTTGATAAAAAATGCCCATATTGAAAAGGTGGGGATAAATCTCACTATACCTCATGATTCTCTAATAATTGATGCAAAGGGTAAGTTTGCTATGCCCGGTCTTATTGATTGTCATTGGCATGTATTATTTGCAGCAGGGAATCCTAGCATGATTTTTAATGCCCCTGATTCTGGTTTGTTGTATGCAAATGCTGTAAAAGAAGCCGAACGCACGGTATTACGTGGTTTTACTACTGTAAGGGATATGGCTGGGTCTGTTTTTGGATTGCAAAAAGCCATTGATTCTCATATTTTTAAAGGTCCAAAAATATTTCCTAGTGGAAGCTTTATTTCCCAAACAAGTGGACATGGCGACTTTGGAGCAATATATGATAAACCGCGTAGATTTCATGGAAACGAAAATATTTTAGAATCAATAGGGGCTTTTAGAGTAGCAGATGGCATATCAGAGGTACTCACTGCTACAAGAGAGCAATTAAAAAAGGGGGCTACACAGATAAAAATTGGAGCTGGTGGAGGTGTAGTGAGTGATTTTGACCCGCTAGATTCTACACAATACCTCATTGATGAAATGAAAGCCGTCGTTAGTGCAGCAAATGATTGGGGAACGTATGTCTGTGCCCATGTGTATAATGATAAAGGCATTCATCGTTGCCTTGATGCAGGAATAAAAAGTATTGAACATGGACAATTAGCAAGCGAGGACTCAATAAAAAGAATGGCTGATAATAATGTCTGGCTATCCCTGCAAGCCTTTGAATACAATAAATTTTGGCAAAAACCACTTAACACAAAAGGTGATATATTAAATGCAAAATGGCGTAAGGTATTAGAATGGGCAGTAAAACACAAATGTCCGTATGCTTTTGGAACAGATGCGATTTTTAATCCCACTATAGCAAGCGGGCAAAACTACTATCTTACGATGTTTGCCGATATTTTAGGGAATCTTGATACATTGCGTATGGCTACAAGTGGCAACGCAAAGCTTGTAGAGCTATGCGGTGAAAGGAATCCTTATAAACAACATAAAATCGGACGTATTATCCCGAATGCTTGGGCTGATATACTCCTTATTGATGGCAACCCTATCCAAAATGTCCATGTATTAGAAGAGTATGAGAATAATTTTAAGTGCATTATTAAAAATGGGGAAATCATAAAAAATATTCTATAATCATGCTATAAAAATTATAAAAATATAGGTATTAAACAATACCCCAACCTTAGCCTTTGTAGCGACAAACACAATAGAAGCCTTTATCAAGACTAATTATTAAAACAAGGGCTACTACATATATATGGAATCTCTTGTTGTTTTATTATTTTATTATCCTGTTATTTGAAGTCAAAGAAAATCTGTTATGTTAGATTTTCTTATATATACTTTTATCGATATAAATGTTACAAATAATACATATATGATTCTACGACACATAACAAAGCTCTATTTATGTATGTTTTGTGTGATTGAATCTCTATCATAAGTTAAAGTATGTTTGTAAATAGAATGATTATCATAAATAAACACAGACTTGAATTATGACTATTATAGAATCTAATAATTGCGATATACAATTTGCTTTATACAAAAAGCCACAATTACTATATAAAATGTACTTTAATAATTTTCACATACAAATTTACACTATGTGAGATATTGTAACTATCACATTACTCACATATCTAGCACATAACAACACTGTATCCATATTGCCACAACACAAAACTAGAATAAAAGCTAACAATCTGTATTTGTATAGCTTGTGGTATTATTCTGCAAGACTACCATATCAAGTTCAACTTTACCATTTGTATTGCTAATAATTTTCACAGAAATCGTTTGTCCTATTTCTAGCTCCTGATTTAGACGTATGGTTCTTAATAATCCTTCTCCACCTTGCGGCAATTCCACAAGTACACCAAAATCAAGATTCTTTTTTACCACACCATTATATATGGAATCGATTTTATATGGTAATTCCTTTCGCTCCTTTTTCTTAAGAATCTCAAAAATATAATCTTTTGCTGCATATAACGTATTATCATTATTCCCTATTAATGTAATACTATGATGTTCTCTATTTAAATCAATATTTACATTAAACTTTGCAATAATATCTTTGATGACCTTACCACCTTGCCCAATAATATCCGCCATTCTCCCAAATGGAATAGCAAACTCAATAGCATGAGGCAAAAGCTCATAATTAGGCTGAATTGCTACCTCTTGCATTAAGGCAAGAATATGCGACAATCCTTCTCTTGCCCTTTGTAAACTTATCTTTAAAACATCTTCTTGTAAAGATGTTATTTTAATATCAAGCTGCAAAGCACTAAAACCTTTTTTTGTTCCTGCTACCTTAAAATCCATATCCCCATCACAATCCTCTAATCCCGTAATATCACTTAATACAACAAAATTCTTGGCATCTTGGTATATTAATCCTATAGCAATACCAGCAACCATATTATACATTTTCTCACCAGCACCAAGCAAAGCTAAAGTAGCCCCACACACACTAGCCATTGAACTTGAACCATTTGACTGTAAAATTTCTGAAACAAATCGAATAGTATAGGGAGAACGTGCAACATTTGATTCTATAGCCTTTAAGGCAAGATTGCCATGTCCTATTTCTCGTCTTGAACTCGCACCTATTGGATAGGCTTCTCCTACACTAAAAGGAGGAAAATTATAATGAAAAAGAATGTTTTTTTTATTTTTCATTATAATACTTTCTTGGCTTTGTGCATCATTTTGACTACCCAACGTGCAAGTAACAAGAGCTTGTGTCTGCCCACGTGTAAAACAAGCACTTCCATGCACATGTGGCAACAAATTAGATTCTATGTGAATATCACGAATTTGTGTTGGTGTTCTGCCATCTGGACGTAAACCTTGTGTAAGTATTAATGTGCGGACAATATCTCTTTTAATAGCATTAACATGTCTGCTTACAAGAGATACTTCTAGATTTTGTTCTTTAGCAATTTTTGCAATCAAACGATGTAGTTGCGACTGCCTCTCTGTCTTTGATAACTCTTGCACATACGCTCGTATAGTGTCACCATATTGTGTTTGCAAGGTATGCCTTAAATCATCACACAAAAGAGAATCTCTCTGAAATAGAATCTTTTCTTTTGTAAAAGATTCAAATTTTTTAGTGTATTGCAAAGAAAGATTCTGTATATGTTTATGTGCAAAAGCGATAGATTCTAAAAGCTTTTCTTCTGTAATTTCATTAGATTGTTCTTCATAACTATACGGCATTTTTTGTTCATCATTTTTATTACACGAATCTTGTGTTATATGTGATTCTGAAATACATGAATCATTTGATGATATTTTTATGGTTTTTAAGCTTTGCATTTCTATCATTGTTATACCACTATCAATACCGCTTACCAATAAATCAAGATTAGAATGGGCAAGGTCTGCAAGACTCTTGCAAATTTGGACTTCCTCATCATAACGGACTATACGCACAGCACTAAGAATATGTGTAGAATATATCGGGATACTCGAAAGATAGAGACAAATACTAGCAAGATTGAGAGAATCTTTACATACATCAGTCTTGCCATCATAGCTCATAACAAGTAAGGTAATTTGGACAGGATATGGAAAACCCTTCGGAAATAATGGTCGCAGACTTCTATCAATCAATCTCGAAGTAAGAATCTCATGTTCACTTGGTTTACTTTCTTTTTTAATAAAACCTTGTGGAATCTTGCCAATAGCATACATCTTTTCAATATATTGCACACTAAGTGGTAGAAATTCTTCTTCTGATGGATTATCATAATCCACACAAACACTACAAAGTATTGCGCTTCCTCCAATTTTTTGTAAAATACTGCAATCACTTAATTTTGCATATTCATGTAAAATATACGTTTCTAATTGTCCATTATTATCTATTTCAATAACATTCATTTTGAACCCTTCTGATAACTTGACTCTTCTAATGACTTGATTTGTGAAGAAACAATTTTTCATTATATCTTTATTTTATGTGAAAAAGATAATAGATAGAATTTTATGACCAAACAAACTATGGCAATGCTATCTTGCACCGTTAATAAAGATGAATATTGTCTTTATTAACGTTATCTCACATCACACAGATAAAAACTATCATGAAGTATTAAAATTTTTTTCTCTCTGAATCCATCAGAATTTCACTAGCGATAGTATTAATTTGAGTTGCAATAGAATTGGTGGAATCAACAATTATTACATTTTCTTGCATAACATTTTCAATTTCTGTTATAGATTCAGTAATTTGCACTAAACCATGAGTTTGTTCATGAATAGATTCTGATACATCATTAATGCCTTGCACAAGAATAGCAATACTTGTTTCAATTTCATTCAATGATTTGCTCGCACGTTCTGCAAGCTTTCGCACTTCATCAGCCACGACTGCAAAGCCTCTGCCATGTTCTCCTGCTCTTGCTGCCTCAATAGCGGCATTAAGGGCTAGTAGGTTTGTTTGGTCTGTTATATCTTTAATAACAGATACAATATGCTTAATATCTTCTGATTGTTTAGCAAAGTCAGATGCTTTTGTATTGATAGCTTGTATAGAATGATTAATTTCATCTACAACAATCACTGATTGTTTCAAAGCAAAGCTTTGTGTGTGAACACTTTTGGTAAGCCGCTGCATAGAATCTGTTAAGACATGAGAATGTTGTGATAGTTTTTGTGCAAATTTTTGTGAATCATATAACATTTTACAAATTTCATCTCCCAACATATTAATTGCTATTTCAGTATCACCCTTAGCATTCTGGATACGTGCTGTGAAATCAAATTGCTTAAAAGATTCAAAGACTGCTTGGATTATAGTAATATTGAATCCAATTTTAGATTCTAAAACATTAAGCATATTATTAAGAACTTTTCGTAACTCTATTAATTCTGGATTAACTGCTTCTTTCGTTAATCTCACTTGCAAATTACCTTGTTCAATATTTTTTGCTACCTGCACAGCCTCTTTTACTATCTCTTTATCTGCAGTTAATGATTCTTGTGTAATTTGTATATTTTCATTAATCGCATTTGCAATAATTCCAAATTCATCGCGAGATTTTACTGTAAGTAGTTGTATAGAATCATTTTTATGATTTAAATATGAAAAAAATCGTAATAAACAATCTTGTATTACAGGAATATTTTTAAGATAATAATGAATAATCGCACTTAAACTTATCACAATAATAACAATAAATAGAATAGAAAAGACAATTTGATTCATCAAAAGAGAGTGAAAAGTGTCTTTGTAATCTTCCATAGAATTTGCAGAACAAAGCATCCAATCATCGACATTTTTCATACAAACTGCGACTCTGGTATCATTACCAAATTGATATTGAATAATATCAGTTGGCTGATTAATAGCAGAATAACTAAGTTTTTCAAAATACGACAATAAATCTTGTACTGGTTTGTCCTTAGACATAATGAGTGTAGAATCAGAATGTGAAACAATATTATGGTATGCATCCACAAGAAACATCGAATTACTCTTTGTTGTTTTTAATGATAAAAAATCCTCATGTATATCATCTAAAAAAATATCTGCTCCCAAAACTCCTATAAATTTACCATCAATTATAAGAGACATATAGGCAACAACAGCCAATTTTTTTGTTACGACATCAATATAAGGTTCACTAATACCATATTTTGAAATATTCTTCGCATTTTTTGCATTGATATACCATTGTCTTGTCCTTGCATCAAAATTATCTTTTTGTGGGGTAAGATAAAAATGTTTTCCCTGTGATTGTATATCAACATCGATTAATACCCCATTCTCTTCATATCCAAAATATAATGCCTGAAAACGTGTAACTGGAAAAAATTCTTCTAAAAGCCGCTCCATAGTATCATAAGAAATATCTTTATTTTTTGCAATTTGTTGAACAAAAGATTCTATAAAATACAATCTTGATTCAAAATATTCTTCTACAAATAACATTGAGCTTTTGACACTCTCTTGTTTGCCATGCACAATATCGCGAATGATATTTTGTTTAGCTACAAAATAATTCATAGCAATAAATGCTACAAACCCCACCCCTAAAACCAAGAAAGTTAGCAATAAAATCTTTTTTGTTATAATACTTCTAAATAGCATAATTCTCAACTCCTATATTTATAAACAAAATGCAGCAAATATACCAAAAAAAAAAAAAACAAATCAAGGAAATATTAATATATTAAAAATAATAATTAATATTATATTTAATATATAATTATAACATAACTCTTATATTTGTTATCTGAAATATTGGGGAGTGTTATAAAATCCAATGCTATTTAAAAATACTAGAACCTATACGGACACAATTACTACCACACTTAATTGCTATATCATAATCATTGCTCATACCCATAGAAAGTGTTGTCGCTCCATATTTTTGTAATTTATCAAATATTTTTCTTACACGTAGAAAACCCTGCTCTATAATCCCAGAATCTACTACATTAGCACCCATACACATTAATCCTTGCAAAATAATATTTGGGCAAGATTCCTGAATCTTTCGATACATATCATAGGCTTTGTCCACATCAAAACCATATTTTGTTGATTCATTGGATACATTAATTTGCAAAAGAGCGTGCATTTGCATTTTATTGTTTTGCAAACGCTTTTGCAAAGCTAGGGCAAGCCTATAAGAATGCAGGGAATGCAAAAGTTGCGGCTTTATTTTTAATAATGCATTAATTTTATTCTCTTGTAATGTACCGATGAAATGCCAGTGCAGTGGGTATTGTGCCAGATCATTTGACTTTTTACTTAAATCTTGCACTTTATTTTCACCAAATATCGTTTGTCCTGCTTGATAGGCTTGCAATATATCGTCTTGTGTGCTATATTTACTCACGGCTACTAGAGTAATTTTCTCTCTACTATTATAGCGGATTCTTGTAGTCTCGATAGATTCTAAAACTTTATGCAAATTTTCACAAATCACGCAATATTCCTCATTTTTTAGATATTATATCACAAATTTTTACATTATGGAATCCTCATGAATACCCCTTTTATTATTGCCGAATTGAGTGCTAATCACAACCACAACCTTGACATTGCCCTAAAGAGCGTTACTGCTATCGCAAATACTGGTGCCAATGCTATCAAAGTACAAACTTATAAACCAAGCTGTCTTACCTTACCATATAAAAATGATTATTTTCGTATCCATGACGGGTTATGGAAAGATAAATATTTGTGGGATTTATATAATCAAGCACAAATGCCATGGGAATGGCATGAAGAAATATTTAATCTTGCAAAATCTCTAAATCTTGTAGCCTTTAGTTCTCCATTTAGTGTTAAAGGTGTAGATTTTTTAGAAAAACTTGATTGCCCTATGTATAAAATAGCAAGCTTTGAAGTCATGCACCCCATGTTACTACAAGCCATCGCTAAAACAAAGAAGCCTGTTATTCTATCACTTGGTGTGGCAAATGACAATGAAATAGAATTTGCATTAGAAATCTTGCGAGATAATGCCAAGATAACATTATTATATTGCATTTCCGCATACCCAGCCCCAATTAATGATGCCAAACTAACTAATATCCTTACTATTAAGCAAAAATGGCAAAAATATAACGTAGAAGTGGGGATATCAGACCATACTCTAGGCATTAGTGTGCCTATTGTTGCAACACTATGTGGTATTAGTATGCTTGAAAAACATTTTATTTTAGATAAAAACCTAGATAGTGTTGATAGTGCTTTTAGTCTTGATTCTCATGAGTTTTATACAATGGTAAATAGTATCAAAGATACTTGCATACTAGCTCAAGATTTCTTAACACAAAACACACAGATTTTAAATAATACAACAAATTATTTCAATGAAAAAATAACTCAACAATCAGATTCTACCTTGGATAATAAAACAGAAAATACAAAATGCACTCCTATTGATAAAAAGGGGAGAGAATTTGCACGTAGTTTATTTATTGCAAAAGATGTAAAAGCTGGAGACATAATAAGCTTAGATAATATAGCCTGTGTGCGACCTGCAAACGGTATGTCTCCATTGCAACTTCATACAATACTTGGCAAAACATTTAAGACGGATTGCAAAGGGGGAATGCCATTATTTAAATCCCATATCAATATGTAAGATACTTATATCTTGAGTTTACCATATATTTCTCATACGTGAAATGACACAATGCGTAATATTTCAGCTATTAAATATCAAATAATGCTCTAATTTATTATTAGATTATTCAAGTCTTACAGCACAAAAACAAGAATCACGATAAACGTGAAAAATGTTCAATAGCTTTGGCTAATTCATCAAGGCTTTTATTGATATCACCATGTTCCAATGCACCACGAACACAATGATTCACATGTCCCTCCAATACAATTTGTCCAACTTTATGTAATGCACTTTTTGCAGCATTAATCTGTATAAGTACATCAGGACACGCAACACCATCGTCTATCATCTTATCAATAGCATTAAGTTGTCCAATAATTTTTTTAAGACGTCGATGAATATTCTTTGCATTTTCTTTTTCCATGAAGTGTTTCCTTTTGCTAAATTGAGTAAAATAGTATTGTTTTTTGACGTAAAATTTATTTTATGGTATTATACCTAAATATTTTTATTGCACAAAAGTAATGTCTAATGAGATTTTTAAAATTTAGGACATACAATGAAATACATATTTCTTATCCTATTGGCTTCCATACAATATATCCTTGGAGCAAATCTTTCCAATCTTACAAAACATTGCAATAATGGAAATATGACAGCTTGTTCTATACTTGGAGATATGTACTATGTAGCTGAAGGTGTGCCACAAGATTACACAAAAGCACAAAATTTTTGGCGACGTGCCTGTGATATGAAAGAAATGAATGCTTGCTATAACTTAGGGGTGTTATACCAAGAAGGACAAGGTGTCTCACAAGATTATGCCCATGCTATTGAGCTCTATACACAAAGCTGCAATGCTGAACACGCTGGAGCATGTCTTAATTTGGGCTTTCTATATCAATACGGCAAAGGTGTTGAGACCAATGAAGAAAAAGCAAGAACATTCTATTCCTTATCATGTGACGGTAATAAAGCTCAAGGGTGTTACAGTCTAGGAAATTTATATTTCTATGGTAAGGGTGGAGATAAAGACTACACAAAAGCTATGAATCTATATGCAAAAGCTTGTGAATATGATCATGATGATGCATGCGACAATTTGGGTGTTATGTATGCAAAAGGCGAAGGAATCCCAAGAGATTATGATAAAGCACGAGATTTTTTTACAAAAGTGTGTGCTGACAACAAAGCTGGAGCATGTTATAATTTAGGGATTCTATATGATTATGGCTGGGGAGTAGAACAAAGCTATCCAAAAGCTATTGAGCTTTACACAAAATCATGTAACATGCACCATGCAAAGGCATGCTATAGTCTTGGAATCATGTATAACAAAGGAGATGGTGTAAGCATTGATTACCCAAAAGCCATTGGACTATACACAAAATCATGTAACATGCACCATGCAAGTGCATGTTACAACCTTGGGACTTTGTATTTTTTAGGTGAAGGTGTAAAAATTGACAAGGCAATTGCACAACAGTATTTTTCAAAATCATGTAACCTTGGAGATAAAAAAGCATGTTCTCAAAAATAATTTATAAAAATAATTTATTGATTCTCAACTTATCATCTTATATATTTTAAACACATTTAACAAGATATCCAAAAAAATTAACGTACCACTGTAATAATGTCATAATTATTAAGATATTGCAATAAAACTTGTGGATTAGTATCTAATTGATCAATGATATTAAAAAATTCTTTCATGGTAAACATTTCACTACTTTTTCGCTTTAATGTAATTTTTACATTTTGTTTTTTGGATAATAATATATCGCCTACAGCCCCTGCTGCTTTCATAATGCCACTAATAGTCTCTTTTGAAAGATTCTGATTCTGTGTAAGAGCAACCTGAGACATTGCCAATCCCATATTAATTGTAGCAACATATTGTTCCTGTGTTAATGTTGGATCATCTTTTTTCATTTTTTTAAAAACGCCCTCACCAAACTTAGCACCCTGCAACTCAAATATTGTTTGTTTTGGATTAATAGCAATATCATTCTGTGTTGAAGATGTTTTATCCATTAAACTTATTTCATAAATATTATTTATATCCTTTTCTTTAAATAATGCAGATTGTAAATCAGAATCTCCGTCAGCTTTAAAAGAATAAATTGGTGCATACAACATACAACCAAACACACTATTTAATAATACATCATGTAATTTTAGATTTAAATTACATGTGAACTTATTTGGCATAAAATCATGCATACTGGAATCTTGAGGTTTCAATATCCATAGTGGATTTCCAGATAAACTCGCAGTAATATCTTTTGCATCTGATACAATTTCGCATTTAAAATTCTTTATACTCAATGTTGTGTCAATTTGTATTGGAGAGGTTACCACACAACTAGCTTTAGTCTCATTACCTTGACATGTATGGGTAAGTGGACCAACAGCACTACCAATACGCTCTACAACAGATTCGCACATTTTTTTTGCATCTATTTGCTTTTCTGCCGCCATAACAACAGAATACAAAGTTATAAGGTAAACACATAATATTTTCTTGATTCCATTAACTAACATTATTATCCTTTGATTTTTACTCTAAAAATAGAAAGGATTATACCAAAGAAAAGTTTGTTATAGGAAACAATGCTAAATGACAATTGTAATCTAAATAGTGTATTCATTTATATACTCAAATATATCATAAAAATTGTAATAAACAATCCACATAAGAAAGTTAATAGTGCACCACTACGCTTGTTTTTACAAAAAGAGGTTACAACCAATCCACTAAAATAAAAAAACATTAATGAAATAGCAAAACTCACAGCGATAATATCAAAATAAATTTTTCCCTTCCCTTTGTGCATAAGCAATAAAATACCATAGATTCCACGTTCAACTACTAAAATTTTATAGTTGCCATTTTTATCTTTCAGCAATGTAGCACTATAACGAATCGAACCCATACTCATATTACCTCGTACATTTTTTATTGCTGTCTCATCAGGAATTTTTAAATTATTTTTCTTAAGAGTCTGCACAATTACCTGTTGTTCCTGACCTTTTGTCGGCACAAAATCAAGAAAAAATTCATAAATATTTGCACCATATTCTTCCTTAACACCAAACAAATACAGGGCACCAGTAAAGGCGTATATAAAAGCGGCGGGTAAAAAAAATAAGCTTAGATATAAGTGTATTTTCATCCATACTTTTTTTTTCTCAAATAAAAACATATATTCTCCATAATAATTTAAACTATACAAAATTTACTTTGCTTCAAAAACTCCGTTCATTATGTAAGCAAGTGCAAACTTGAAATAAAAATTAAAACTTATACTTGAATTTAATTATAACATAAAAAATAACAATAATAAAATCTAATATTTTATAAATACAATTTTAACAATAATAAGAGTTATAAAAGTTTATTTAAAATGGAAATTTGAATTTTTGTAACAAAAATTGTATATTGCAATGGAAATATCCTATCCCTACTAGAAAAAAATGGGAAAAAACGATACAATGAAAAGACTCTGGTAGTGGCAACATGTAGACATGTTTTATTTTAATCTAAGCTCTTACATATTCTCAATATGATTATTAACAAACAGTATGCATAGGTGCCAACCAGATTCGGTTATACTATTGTTACACATTCTCAACGTTAAGGAGTTATTATGGGCAAAGAGACTATTACACTAACTAATAATGAAACTGGTGAAAGTTTTGAATTCAATCTAATAAAATGCACACGGGGACCAAAGGCAATTAATTTTAGTAAATTATTTGATACCACAAAACTATTCTCTTATGACCCTGGTTATGGCAGTACAGCTGGCTGTGAATCAACAATAAGCTATGTAAATGGTAAAGATGGCGAACTGCTTTACAAGGGTATCCCAATTCAAGATTTAGTAGCCCAATACAAATTTACAGATGTTTGTCGTCTCCTAATCACAGAAGATGGGCTACCAAAAAACGCAACAGAATCTAAAGAGTTTGATTTAGAGTTACGTCACAGAGGATTTTTGCATGAAAGACTAAAAGGTGTTTTTCATGCCTTTCCAGACAAAGCACATCCAATGGCAACACTTTCAGCTCTTGTAAGTGTTTTGGCAACTCTTTATTATGATCATAAAGACATGGATGATGAAGATGATTATCAAATGATGGCAAGAAGAATAATTGCTAAAACTGCGACAATGGTAGCTTTTTGTTATCGTCATAGCGTTGGTGCCCCATTCATTGAACCCGATATTTCAAAGAGCTATGTAGAAAATTTTCTCTATATGTTACGTGGATATCCGCATGGTAAATTCAAATACACATTGCAAGGAGAGCAAGGCATTGAAGAGGTTGAAATCGAAGCTTTGGATAAAATCCTCACTTTGCATGCCGAACATGGACAAAACGCGTCTACCACAACCGTAAGAAATGTAGCTTCCACTGGAGTACATCCTTATGCCGCTATTTCGGCTGGTATTGCAGCATTATGGGGTCCTGCACATGGCGGAGCTAATGAAGCAGTCTTAAAGCAATTAAACGAAATTGGTGATGTCAAAAATGTAGATAAGTATATTGCAAAAGTAAAGGATAAAAATGATCCATTTAGACTTATGGGATTTGGACATAGAGTATATAAAAACTACGACCCACGTGCAAAAACATTGAGGTCTTTGAAAGATGATCTCAATCGACGTGGTATCAAAATGGATACAAGACTAAGTGAAATCGCAGAAAAAGTTGAAGAGGTGGCCTTACACGATGATTATTTTATTGAAAGAAAACTCTATCCCAATGTAGATTTTTATAGTGGCATTATTCTCACAGCATTAAAGATTCCAACAGAACTTTTTACTCCGATATTTGTGCTTGGAAGAATGCCGGGATGGTGTGCAAATCTAATAGAGCATGTTAAAAATCCGTCTGTAAGAATAACACGTCCAAGGCAAGTTTATTTAGGACAATAGTTATATTGAAACATGATATTATAATGCTTGCTATTTCTCTATCTAACACTGTACGAACATAGTATATTGAAAATCATTTAGAATTTTGACACTCAATGATTCTAAATATATGGATTGAATTACTAAATATATTAAAATATTTAGCTAATATGCTTATAACTTTATTACTAGATATAATTAGGGTAGTCGTTATTGTATTACAAAAAACTTACAATTTCATTAAAATAAAATATATAAAAATTTTAGAAACTTTTTATAAAAATTAGTAATAAATTAATGAAAACTTATTATAATTAGGAAAGTTTTTGTTTTTCAATCTTTGGCCATCAAATGTAAATAGTCTTTACATAATTGTGAAAAACAAGACATATTTATTTAATGAATAAGAGGTAGATTATGACTATTGAAAATTTTGAAAATCAACTTAAAATGCTAAAACTTAAGAAAAAAGAGTTTGCAGCCATGGTAAATGCAGGTTATACTGGTGTAGTTGGTTGGAATACAAGAGGTGTAACTCCTGAATGGGTGGATAGTTGGCTTGCAAATTACGCAAAAGCAAAAAAATACGATGAGATACGTAATATCATAGAAGATAAATTAAATGCTGATGATAGAGAAGCAGATAGAGCTCAAATTTACAGTGGTATGAATATATAAATGTATGAAAACTATAAATATACTTGTTAGATAGCTTTACATAATGTGAAATCTAATGAGTTCAATGAATATAGAGTTAAACTTTTTAATACTAGAACAATTTTTTAACATTCTGCATCGTTCATTTTTTAATAAGTAGCATTCTTATTTCTATATTATATGGATCTTAATACTTAAGTTTACTTCACAATTCAAAACAAAGTAAAATATATCTCAAATAGTCAAATGACTTAAAGCAAAAATTGTAAAATAATATTTCACAGCAATATACACCCATGTAGATGTCATAACTTATTGATACAAATATTATAAATGGATTTGCCTATATCAACAAATACAAATGTGTACTGATAATTACAGTAAAATAAAGACTATACTTCCATACTTATACTCATTTATTATAAATAAAATAAAATATTTAGCCAGAATCATATTCTTAAAAATAATAATTAGAAGCTATGTAATATAGTAAAATATGTTATATATAAAGAAAATAAACACTTCGCGATTCTATCTTACATATCTCACTTGGATTCATAATTGCTTATCACTTACTAACATAACTATAAGCTTAATTTAGCAAATTACATAAGCTTCGTATTGTTGCTGACCTCTATACAATATCAAGGAAATAATATGCAACTGAAAAAAATAATATTCATGTTTCTAGGTATTCTTTTTTATTATGCACCCCTATTTGCAATATCTGAAAATATTGAGGCAGAATATGAAAATATATGTTGGGATTGCTATAATCCAGAGATTCCGATACAAAATTTTTTACTTAAATACAGAGAAATTCTACGTAATCTCTGTTTTAAAAAAGATGCAAAAGCATGTTATATGATGGCAAAATTATATACCGCACTCCATAATGATATAGATGCACAAGATTATTGGCAAAAATCATGTAAACTTGGAATCAAAAAAGCATGTCCAATGGTAGAAGATGAAGATGATTAATACTAAAAAAACTCAAATATCCCAAAAATACCACCTAAATAGTACAACAGCAAACATTATCACATTTAAACATTGAATACACACTTCAAAATTATAAAATCAAGAAAACATAATATATTTCATGTAATTATGATAAAATACACTTTTCAATATTTTTAAAAAGGATAAATATGTTAGAAGGCAAACTTAGAGATAGTATTAGTAAGTCTAACGCTAAAGCGTTAAAACGAGATGGTTATCTAATTGCCAATATTTATGGTAAAGGGCAAAAAAATGTGCATTGTGCATTTAAACGTAATGATTTCATTAAATACATGCGGACAAAATCAAATCTCATCTTTCCTATAAAAATTAGCAATGATATATATGAAGTCGTAGTGCAAGAATACCAAAAAGATCCAATAACTAGCGAAATTTTACACGTTGACATGATGTTCGCACATAAAGGTGTAGTAGCAAAATTTAAAGTTCCAATTAAGACGAGTGGTTCTCCTATTGGATTAAAAAATAAAGGGGTATTGGTATTTTCACGTAAAAGAATTGCAGTAAAATGTGATGCATCAGTATTACCAAATCATTATATGCTTGACGTAACCCCACTTGATGTTGGACATACTATTCTAATACGTGACTTACCGCAAATAGATGGCGTTACTATTGTAGAGAAACCATCTGTCGCCGTTGTGGGTGTTATTAAAGCAAAATAATATTATCAAATATTTTTGCGACATTCTTCCTACTTTCACAATAAGGAATGTCGCATACATTCCAAGCTGCTGAAGAATCTAGCTTTTTGTTAATTACATAATTTTACAAAAGTTCTATAACTATACGGTAAAATGGATTGATTTCAATAAAATCTTCTATCAGCAACAAAATATAGTATTACAATATTTTTGTGCTTAATACTCACAAATCACAACAACCTTAACTACAATATTTTTAACCTATATTTACAAACATACATAAAATAAAGCTTTATTATGTTTTAGTATCAGAATCACATTGTTTTGTCTTATTTGTAATATTCACATTAGTTACAATATAGCGAAGTATATAAAAAAATACAATATACAACATAAAATCATATTGTAATGTATAGATAAGATTCAAACATAAATTTATCATGTATTGCACTACAATATCATAACTACTTATTTGCAACTGATTGAGGATTAATAGGACATTAAGATATAAAAACTTTTGCAACATAATAAATTGGGTTGTTATAAACCCATAATAATAAATCGTATTTAGAAACCCTAGAATATTGGAATATATAAATGAGATATTCAATAGAATCTTAAGTCCTCAAAAAAAATGTTGCTAATACTAAAAGAATCTCAATATTGTATTTTCATTAATAGGGCTAGGTGTCTTCCAAAGACCGCTCAAAAACATGACACTATACACCCAAGCCATAATTAAACCTAATTGCAAATCACATAGAATTATTTTTCGATTGCAATATAATAATAATGCTTTGTGATATAGCGATGTCAAAAGTAAATATCGGATTAATATTCAATGAATCATTAATTTTAAATTGTAAAAAAGTTTGTAGAATCCAAAAGTTTATAATGCTACATTTTTAATTAAATTAAACCTTAGTTTCACATATGAATTGCAATAAAAAATTTACTCATGCCAAATCATAAAAAACAAAAAAAATCTTAGCTGAATTTCATAATTCATCTGATAAAAATTACATTGTAAAAAACTTAAATGCTTTGGAGAATCAAATAATCATGAAAATTTAAAATTTTCATGTCCAAATATATTTATACATATTCTAGTACAAAAACACATAAACAAAGAAAGCACTAGTATACAATCCTCCTTGATTTATACTATAAAATTCTATTGATTCTCAAATTAACATTACTTTACAAAAACTTTACAATCTTTATGATTATATTTTACATAATGTTCCTATACTTAGTAAAGATTTTACATTATGCATTAACGAGTAGAATATGGATAAAAAACTTATCTTTAGCATCAAAGATATGAATCTCTTCTATGGCGATTTTCACGCACTTAAAAATATCAATATGGATATTTACAAGGGCGATGTAACCGCTTTCATCGGACCTAGTGGCTGCGGAAAAAGCACTTTTATCAAAAGCCTCAATCGCATGAATGACCTTATTGAAGGCTGCAAGATAAAGGGCAAGATTCTCTTTCGCGGAGACAATATCTATAAAAAATACGATGTCAATGAGCTTCGCAAAAAGGTGGGCATGGTGTTTCAAAAGCCAAACCCATTCCCAATGAGTATCTATGACAATATCACCTTTGGTCCTAAAACACATGGGATAAAAAATAAGACAAAGCTAGATTCTATCGTGGAGGAATCGCTAAAAGATGTAGGGCTATGGAAAGATGTCAAAGATAGACTGCACAAAAGTGCACTATCCCTAAGCGGTGGGCAGCAGCAGCGGCTGTGTATCGCACGCACGATTGCGATAAATCCCGAGGTGATTTTGATGGACGAGCCCACAAGTGCACTAGACCCCATCTCTACGCTTAAAATCGAGGAACTCATCGCTAAACTCAAAAAAGAATTTAGCATAATCATCGTTACACATAATATGCAACAAGCACATAGAATCTCCGATAAAACGGCATTCTTCCTACTAGGAGAGATGATAGAGTTTGACGATACACAAAAGATTTTTAGCAAAGCAAAAGACAAGAAAACTCAAGATTATATTGAAGGAAAATTTGGATAATAATACTTTCTAGACCTAGAGTATTAACATTCATAACTACTACATTATATTACATTAAAATGTCGAGATAAATATAAGCAGAGATTATATATTAAACGCTATTCAACAACCACAAATGTGTTTTATATACTTGCCATCACACAACATATTTTTTAGCACTATCACATACCAATAACATACCTTTAGTAAAAAAACCAAAAACGATCTAGGGTTTACCAAAACACAAACTTACCAAAAAAGTCGCTACTCTGCCTTTAGAATCTAATTTTAATGCATTAAAAAAGCAGAATAACCCGATGATGACAGAATACAGCAAACTCTATAGTGCGATTAAAAATTTTGGCAAAGACTTTGTGGCACAACCCCAAGATTATACATAGCCGATACAGCAGTGGGAAACACGATGTTTTTGACACACTCTAAACACACACCGCTTTTCTTACCATTTGTGATGAGTTTGCCACAGCACCTGCAAGAGTGGATTACCCAAACTGATACAATCGCATTTTCCCTAGCCCACACACACTATCATAGCACTTTCTTTGCAAGCATGACACCCCTCGCTCAACTTTTACAAAAAATCTCAAAAATGTCATTAAGTTAGTGTTTGTAGAACTAGATTCTAAAAACAAGCAGGAGTATAGAATCTTACAAAAAAAGATAGTAATACCTTTGCACTTTATGGACTCAGTATGGAGAATATCCGCGATATACTAAATGCTACCTTATATTTTGAATACTACCAAGAAAAGCTTTTTTGCATAATAATCTCGCTAAATCCTTTGTACGTGAAATACAATCCACGACGCATACACACTTAACTCCACCTAGAGGCACTCACACAAGTTAAAATGCAATGCATAGATTCTAAATAGGCTTAAAGCCACACTCCAAATACTGCAAGACTACGCACTATAAGCCTATGACGTAACGCCACAATACTGCACTATATATTCAAGATTCATACGCCTGCTATTTACAAGTTGCAGATGGACACTAGCAAATTCCCTACCATTGCTACACTTACTGCTTACTACTTTATCATCTTGATACATAATATTTAGCCAAAAGCTTACCACTGCCAGTATAATATTTCTCAACACCCTCTACTTTACTATTTTTCTACGATACTTCGCATAGAAGATTCTTATTTTCGTCATACCATTTCTCAACGACTTCTCTTTTGTCATTTATATGGTATTTTACGTTTAATCTTTCCATGTTTATAATACCCTTTTTCCACACAATGCTTTATTTTATCCTCTTTAACTTGTACATTTTAAACATTAGAAATCATATATTCAGCATACCATCTTGATTACTAAATCCTAAAATATTCCTATTATCACATCATTCATTTCACAATATATCATCTGATTGTAAGTATTATATATTTAAGACAATGCATTAAGCATTTTGTGGATTAAATATTTCTGGTAATACCCTTTTAAACGCATTGCGTTCTATTCTGGATATTAAATTAGTAAGCATATCTCGTGGATATTGCATGAGTCTTGTTTTGTCTCCACTGCATTCTTCATATGATTCTAAAAACATATCAATCTGTGCATAAGAATACCCCAATTCTTTTTCATCACTTTGCCCTGCATATAAGTCTGCACTTGGGGGCTTATTTATAATTTCTTGAGGTACACCTAAAAGACGGGCAAACTGGTAAATTTGCATTTTATAAAAATTCCCGACCGGATTAATCGCACAAGCCAAATCACCAAAAATCGTGCCATAACCCAACATAAGCTCAGTTTTATTGCTTGTCCCAATTACTAAGCGATTTTCCATAGCTGCAACATGATACAGTGTTGCCATACGCATTCTTGCACAAAAATTACCTCTTGTTAGAGCAGTGTGATTTGGATATTCTTCACAAAAAACCTTATCAAAATTTTTAATTGGTATTATCTCATACGCAATATCAAATTGCTTACATAATGCAAGAGAATCGGTAATGCTAGATTCCGATGAACTAAGAGAAGGCATAAAAATCGCTTTAATATTTTCCCCTAGAGCTTTTTTACACAAAAGTGCTACGACAGCACTGTCAATGCCACCGCTCAATCCAACTACTGCCTGTTTGAAACCACGACCATGTATGGCCTTTTGTAAAAAATCAATAACAGATTCTACAGTTTTAGAAGTAATCTTTTGCATTTATTTTCCTCAAAAAACGTGAAATATTTTACAATTTTAACAAAAAAAATATTTTACTTATCTAATCTAATATTTTTTTAAGGGTTTTTTTACTAAAATCTTATGTTTGGGAATCTAATTTTGATTTTCATAAAATTGAGACTTTAAAGGAGATAGTGATGGCTGATGTCAAAAGACGAGATTTTCTTGGCATGGCATTAGGTGGTGTTGCCGGTGTCGGTGCTATTGCTGCACTTATTGCTATGAAGAAAACTTGGGATCCATTGCCTAGTGTTGTATCAGCTGGCTTCACAACCGTTGATGTGAAAGGCATGCAAGAGGGTGAAATACGTGATACACAATGGCGTGGAAAACCTGTATATATTATGAGAAAAAAATCAAGTGATGAGATTTTAGCAGACAGAGACTTTCAGCTTGGTGATGGTTATTATAGTATCGGCATTCAAATATGTACACATTTAGGTTGTATTCCAAATTGGAAAACCAATGAAGGATTATTTCATTGTCCATGTCATGGAGGGCAGTTTACCTCTAGTGGTATCAATATTCCCGGCACTCCACCACCACGTCCATTTGATATACCGCCATTCGCAGTAAAAGGTGAAACAACTTTGGTGTTAGGTGAAGTGGGTAAGGAATTTGAAGCAATGGTTGCTGCAACAAATAAGGCATAAGGAGAATATATGGCACATATTAAAAAATCAAAAAATATTACCGAATGGCTAGATCAAAGGCTTGCCACAAATAAACTCCTTGAAATTATGATGACAAAATATTGGATTCCAAAAAACATTAATTGGTTATGGGCTATGGGGGTAGTTTTACTCACATTATTTGGTTTATTAATAATTAGCGGAATATTTTTACTTATGTATTACAAGCCAGATGTCAACCTCGCATATGATTCTGTAAATTATACAATTATGCAAGAAGTTGCATTTGGTTGGTTATGGAGACATATTCACGCGGTAGCTGCTAGCATGATATTTGTTATTATATATATACACATGTTTGTAGCAATATACTACGGCTCGTATAAAAACGGACGTGAAATGATATGGATTAGTGGCATGATTCTATTTGTTGTATTTTCTGCTGAAGCGTTTAGTGGTTATATGTTGCCATGGGGGCAAATGAGTTATTGGGCAGCAGCGGTTATTACTAACCTTTTTGGTGGTATTCCGTTTATTGGGGCAGACGTTGTAGAGTGGATAAGAGGTAATTATATAGTTGCAGACTCTACTCTTACTAGATTCTTTATGTTACATGTTTTCTTGCTACCTGTGGTAATTTTATCAATCATTGCCTTACATTTTTATTCACTTAGAATGCCTCATGTTAATAATCAAGACGGAGAAGAAATAGATTTCGATGCAGAAGCACAAAAATATATGAATGGTAATAAAAAGGATTCCAAAGTAATTCGATTTTGGCCAGATTTCTTATGCAAAGATATTTTTATTATATCGCTTTTCATGATTCTCTTTTTTGCTTTAGTATGCTATCATTTCGATTTTGCAATGGATCCTATTAATTTTGAAAGAGCAAATAATCTTGCTACCCCTGCACATATTTATCCGGAATGGTATTTCTTATGGAGTTATGAAGTTTTACGTGGAATATTTTTTAGTGCTGATGTTGGTTTAGCTTTTTTTGGCATTGCACAAGTTATTTTCTTTGCATTACCTTGGCTTGATAGAAGTAACATTGTAGCTCCAGCACATAAAAGACCTGGTTTTTTTGTATTCTATATCCTGCTTATCATTGATTTAATTGTGCTTACAATATACGGCAAACTTCCACCAGAAGGTAGTGCCAAATACGTCGGACTAGTAGCATCTTTTAGCTTTCTTGCGTTATTGCTTATTGTTTTACCATTTGTAACAAACACAGAAAAAAAGAAAGGGGGTGAACAATGAGAGAAATTAAAATATTCATTATAGTTGCTTTTATCATAGGTATCATTTATTATGGTGTAGAACCGTTAGCACACTCTGCTATGCACCCAAAAACTGCACCGAGCGACTATGCCTTTAGAGATTTGGAAAAATTTGGAAAAATTGATTTAAGCAATGGTAATGCTGAATTGGGACGTGATGGTTTTGCAACAAATTGTGCAACATGCCACACCATTAATACTGAATCACGCGATGATTTTCATATAAGAAATCCAAAGACAATGCAACCTGTTGGGGAAAATGGAGGAGTTGTTCCACCAGATTTATCCAATGCCGGACGTATTTTTGATGCAGAATTCTTGGCACATTTCATTAAAGATCCAGTCAGAGCTTCTTTGCTTGAAGCCAAATTTATGGTATCTTGTGAAGGATTGAGTGGAGAAGAGGAATACAAATGTAATATGTCAAATGAAGGAAAAGAAATATATCCAATGCAAGCTTTCAACGGATTATTGAGTGATGAAGAAATTGCCAATATTGTAGCCTATCTAAAAAGTATTGCTCCTCAACATATTAGTGATAAAGAGGTTTTTATAGAAGCATGTAATAGATGTCATGCCGTGCAATATGACAAAAATCAATATGATTCTAAATTTTTCTCGATACATAATGCCAAAGTTCAAGACTTACTAAATAAAGCAGAGAAAGAAAGTGAATACGATTTTTTATCTTCTCTAGATTCAGAAAATACTGCTTTTTTACAACTTCTTTTGAGTATGCAGAAGGCAAAAGAAAAAGCTAAACTTACAGAATCTGAAATCGATGAGCAAAATGACATGATTAATGCTAAAACAATCCAAGATTACGGTGTTGTTACATTATTACAGCAATCCTTAAAAGAATCTGAGTTTAATCCAAATGGATTGCAAGCTGCTACACAGCCAGCTTTTATAAAAGCATATTTGGGTAACAATCCTCCAGATTTATCTATGATGATTCGGGCAAAAGGACATCATGAGCTATCTGCTTTTATCAATAATCCTCAAAAAATTCCTCTTGATGATATTAAAAAGGCAATTATTAACAAATTAGTGCAAGAAAAACAACAAGCCGAAAAAGATGCCTTGCCTCAAGATTTAACCGAAGAAGATAGAAAGGCTAGAATGAAAGCAATAGAATTAAAAGATGCCAATGAATATGGTATAAAACTACCAGAAAATACCACCAAAAGCCCATGGCAAAATGACGATGATTACACAAATATGGCTAGAGAAATGGGGGTTATGCCATTTGGTAAATCAATGCCAAGAGTCGGATTAACAAAAGAAGCAGAAGAGCAAATCATCAATTATCTTGAAACAATTGGTGATAGCAAAAAAACACAAAGAGATTCGTTGGGTACTTGGATTATTGGATTCTTTATTATCCTATCCATAATAGCATATTTATGGAAGTCAAAAATTTGGAAAGACCTTCATTAAAATATAGATTTGTCTTATCTATGAAGGGGGGTTGGGTTTAAAATTCTCTAAACTCATACCTAAGGATTAAAAATACAAAATTGATCTAACATGAGAATTGCAGTATATCTCTCACATCCATACTTTCTTTGTTTCCTTTAATTACGAAAAACCCTATCCACAATATATCCTTTATGAAATCGAATATTTGCTTTGTTGTTTTCAAAAAATTATTGCAATTCATCGCCCAAATATATGAAAATAATTGTTATATTTCCATCTATCTTTGTTGTATTTCTGCGACATAAAATCTGTTGTATAAATATTAGTAAAGCATGCCAAATATAGCTTAACCCACCTTATTATGAAAAACTATGAATATTGGCAAACACAATAAATGATACTCTTTGAATTGATAAACTCAATACTCCAAAAAGTATTTAGAAACAAAAAAATACAAAAAAATAATGTAAAATACCTTAATAATTATATGATTTATAAGATCATCATGTTGATGATTGAAACAATAAGGAGATTTTATGTCCTTTATAAAAAAAATACTGTTTAGTTATTTACTTGGTATTATTCTAGCCACAGCCTTATTTGCAAACAAAATTGACCTAACGACACACGGTAGATTAAGCTTGGGATATTTTGGCAACAGCTTCGGATTTCTTAATACTAGTGCTTTTGGTTTAAATGCCTATGTAATGGCTGATTTTGGAATCACAGAACATTGGAGCATTGGTATGGGAGCTACTGGGATATGGAACATATGGAGTTTATTCCCGTTTAATAATATAATGACATCAATTGGTGATGTGTCAGATATTTACATCTTGTATAAAAATGATAACTTTAAAATTATCATTGGAAGATTTAATGCTAGTCAAGGCAAAACAGAAATGATTACCAATGGGTTTTTCAATGGACCATTACAAGGGGTGGCTGTATCTTATAAAACTTCCAGTGCAACAACATTATGGTTTAGTTACATAAATTCATGGCTCAATAACGGATTTATGCCGGGAAGAATTGGTTCTGATTTAAAAGGTTTGTCTCCTTATTTTGCCGATGGAAAAATAACAATTGGTGGTGAAGTGTTAATGGTAGGAGAAGATATTGTGTTTAAAATACAAAAAGGCTCATTCCTTGTATCTCCATGGGTTCTTCTTAACACAAAGGCTCCTGATGGCACTACAAGAGTAACTTTTGACCCGATAGCTCAAATAGGTTCAAAATTCAATCTTCAGATACCAATTCATGAAGCATGGCAATCCATCACAAGTGGAGATGCTATCTTCCAATATGGTAATGGCACAATACAAAATGATGCATCAGATGATTTTTTAGGCTATGTCAATGTAGACGAGGAAATCAAATATACTCGTTATCGTCTAAATACTAATAATGAAAAATATGTAGATTACTCTATTAGTTTTGGTATTGGAGTACGTGCAGTTATTGCTAAACAAACAGGTAGATTTTTTGCTCTCAATGATTCTACAAGGTTTTATGGTCAATTTTTAAATAATGCGATTTATGGTACGGGAAATACATGGACAGCCTATGTATTTAGTAAAATGGAACACAAATTTTTTGATATACATCTCTTAATTGGTGGCGGAACATATAGTGAAGTGAGTTTAATTGGGGCATGGAAAGCTTACCGAAAAAATCGCCTTAGTAACGGGCAAACATTGGGATTTGATATTGGTGCGGGTTATTCTTTTACAAATGGTAATAATGCTGCTAATCATGCTCTCATGGTATTTGGCAAAATAGCATACTAATACTAGATCTTAAGTGATTCTATTATAAATTCATTAATATAATTCATGCAAATAATAACATTAAGGGTTGATTCGCTATTTTTAATGATATATAATATTTGAAATATTATAATTTTAATAACGTTGTCTTAACAGTCCTCATCTATAGAGATAACAATAAAAGTTGCAATCAAATAGTGTATCATTTTTTATAAAATAGAATCTAATAAAATATATAATAAAAAATACGGCTGACTAAATACTAAAAGTCATAATAAACCTACATTGGAGAATTATAATGTATAACACTTATCTTTGCATTTTTTGAAATTTTACTCTTTTCTTCTATTCTCCGTTTTAAAATAAATGTTGCTATACAAAATAACACAAACACATGTTGTTGCAAAACATGCCTACCAACAACAATAACATTTTATAAAATCAAGAATTTGACAATTAACACAAGAACGCATCATTCCAAAAATACTAGAATCATCACAAAATAATAATATATACAATCAACAATATGAATGGTAAAAGCAGAATCATACTTGATACTATCATAAGCAACAGAGATTTTTGCGACTCTATACAACATAAAGAACACATTGAACTAAGTTTAATTTATCTGTTTTGATATCTAAATAATAAAAATAGTGTAGACTTTCCACCAAGTTTTCTACATTATTAACATACACAACTATTACCATTATTATGCAACAATTAGAAATATTTTATAATAATCCTTCTTGCCTGAGCAAACTATTTCAAAGATTCCAAATAATGTAGAATCTCGTGGAAATAGACACAACCAAAGTATATTCTTTTTTACAGCATTCACCATAAAGATGCTTTAAGTTTGGAGAATTTTAAAATTCTAAATCCAAATTACCCATTCCTGTACCACAACAAAAAATAAAGCCTCATCAAATTACCTACAGACATTCATTTTTCAAATACGATATTCATATAATTAAAATTAATTTACCATTCAAAAGAAGTATAATAGCCCCTAATTGCAAATGATAATACAAAATGCTAATTTGCTGCTCTATAGATATTCCCCAATATTCAAGCAGAATAAGTAAATTATGAATTGTTTATGTTTAAGTGCAAAAATTAAGTGAATAGTCGCTCTCATACATAAAAGCGATATGCAACAAACAAGAATACACTATTCAACATTCATATAAATATGAATGTTGAATGATTTTTCCAAAATACTTATCCCATAAAGAGATTCTTTTTATTTGAAAATGTACTAAAAGCTAGATTCCATAGTCATAATAAAATTCCACAATGTTAATACATTTATCTACATGACTGAAATTTCAAACTAAAACATACATTAGCAATAGACTATATTGAGATTCTAAAAAAGCCTCGCACTAAAGTGTAGTTATTGCCTCCATAGAAATTTATGGCTGGTGAATTATTATAAACACCAACAATACTAACGCCAACTTTGCCTTTCATATATGTTTTCACTGCACCATATCGATTGCGTTGTCGCCAAATTGGAAAGTCAGTTTCACCTTTTATTTCAAAACTCACAATATTCCCTGTAGGCAGAAAACTACCTCTTACTCCAGCCTCTATTTCAAAAATATGATTCCAATTAAAACCAACACTACCATAAGTCGTAACTGCTCCACCCCAAAACATACCGACATTATATTCAAAAGGTGTTTTATGTCCATAATAATCAATAAGTTCTGCTCCAGATTGTGTAACACCTATCAATCCAATTTTAGCTTCCAAAATATCATACCATTGCAATTCTTGTTCAAGCCATGCAATACCAGACATATTTTGATTAGATAAACCAGCAAGGGCAGCAAGCTCAAATTTATGATTGACATTTACAGGAAATGTATTGGCATAATATTTAGCGTAACCAGCAATATGAAGTTTTGTTTCCATTTTTATATTTTTTGCTACATGATACCCTATTTGACCACGCATACCATACGCACTAAAGAATCCCGTTACATACACATAAGGCTGAATCTCAATATGAAATGGTAATGCAAAAGTCCCACGTAAATAATACGTACCAAAACTACTTAAATCAGTCCTAAAAGGTGTTACATACTCATTGAGGATAAAGGCACTACCATAAGATGCAGTTGCATGTAACGAAGTGTATGGGAGTCCGTTATATGTCAATGCAAAACCTTGTGAATAGTAAGTATTCCATTCTTCATTTGATTTATAACGTCCAGCAATAGCATGGATTCCAAGTTTTTCATGAAGATAGTCAGCATAAATAGTATTAAAAAGAAAAATTTGTTTAACATCTTCATAAGTCTCGCCTGTACCATTGCTAAATTGCAAAATTGGTGCAGCTAAAATTAATCCTGCTGCTGCCCTAAAACCATAGAATCTATCTGTAGCATAATATGCCAAAAAAGTAGCATCAAGAAAAGTTAAATCATCTCCAAATGCCTGTTGATAAAAAATAGAAGCAGAAATTTCATGAGACGCATTAAACCAAAGAGCATCGGCTATAGTACGAGAAGTTGTCTTATATTCATAGCTTTGTGGCGTTCCAGCATTTAAACAAAAAGGCAACAAACCAAATGCCAATAATCCTTTTTTATCCATCGCATCATCCAAAAATTTAATTTATGTGCTATATTTCTGGTTCATATTATAGCAAAATGTTAAAAAATACTTATGTATCATATTTTTGCATAATTGTATTGTATTTTTGCTAAAATTCGCATAAAAAGGAATTGCAATGCAACAAAATATTATACAAAATATTTTCCTCAATGCTTCTGCAGGAAGCGGAAAGACTTTTGCTCTATGTATTCGCTATATTGCATTGCTATTTCATAATATACAGGCCAATGAAATATTAGCGATAACTTTTACAAAAGAAGCAGCAAATGAAATGAAAGAAAGGATTACTACAAGTCTTTTTATACTCTACGTAACCAGTCTTCCCAATAACTCTAAATCAACACCTCAACATTATCGCACTATACGAAAAGATTTACTGCAAGCATTACAACAATATGGTTTCAATGAAGAAACAGTTAATAATAATATTGCAACTATATATTGGGATTTTTTAAAAACAAGTAAAAAAATTAATACTATTGATTCGTTTTATGTGTCTATTTTAAAAAGATTTGCATTTTTTATTGGCATAAAACGTCATTTCGAAATATCAGACTCACATATCTATAATGAAAGTTTTGAATATTTCTTAAAAATATCGTTTCAAGATTCTAGATTACGGCACATACTACAGTATTTACGCAAACAATTACAACTTAGAATCAACACCACACCATATAACAATACCTTAAATCTTCACGAACTTTTAACCACACTTAGTGATAAATCCATTGAATTTAGAGACACAGAAGATTTTTTTTATAAAATGAATGCTCCCCATACACTTCAATATGCCAAAAAATTAGCTTTACAACATGGAATCAATGAAAACATATTGCATTCGCACATATTGGAAGAGAAAATTAAAATACAATCCCAATTATTAAGCCATTACATCAAAAATATTACACCTGAAGGTAAAGAAAACAATAAAAATCTACAAACTATTCATGATGCCTTGTGGAATCGCGACATATCCCACATTATTCATCACAAACTTATTAAAGAAAAAAAACACGATTTCATTACAAAATCAATCAAACCAAATACTTCTCAATACCAAGAAATTACAATTTTTTGTGAAAAAATAGAAATTCTTGGTATGTTGTATAGCTATTGCTTACAAAGTGAAAGACTGCAATATCTCTATCTGCTTATTGCAACATATAAAGAAAGCTTACGAAAATATGAAAACAAACATAACATTTTAAATTTTGATTCTATTAAACACAAAGTATTTGAAATTGCAACAAACATGCTACAAAATCACAGCATATTTAATAGTGACTATTTTTATTTTTGCCTTGATGGTGCTATTAGTCATATTTTATTTGATGAATATCAAGACACAAGTATAGTACAATATAGAATATTTTTGCCAATGTTTCGTGAAATTCTCGCTGGGCAAGGGACAAAAGAACACAAAAGCCTATTTTTTGTAGGAGACTTTAAACAAAGTCTATATCGTTTCCGAGGAGCAAGTTTATCAGTATTTGAGGAAAGTAAAAAAGGGTTACACGTAAAATCTTTAACAGAAAATTATCGGAGTAAGAAAAATATTATTACATTTGTAAATGAAAAATTTCAACCCATTTTTAAGGAACATTATATTCTACAACATTATCCTACCAACAAAGAAGATTCTCACAATGGAATCGTACGAATCACAATATTTGATGAAAAACAACATGATGCTCACCTACAAGATGAAAAGGATACGTTCAAAATTGAGGCATATCAAAATATTCTTGATATCATCAATCAACTTATCACATGTGGTGTAGCGAAAAAAGATATTGCTATCTTAGCAAGAGAACGTAAGCACTTACTTGACTTTATCTTATTTGCAAAAAGCAAATACCCTAATCTTGAATTTAATATGGATAAAAGCGGAAAACTTATTCATCAAAAAATGGTGCAGATAATTTTTTATGTTTTTAAAATTCGTGAATATAAAAAAAAATTAGAATCATATCATACACAAAACATAAATCAAAATAATAGAACCACAATACATAATATTCGTATATCACAATCCACAAAATCTGACAATACACCTCATATGCAACAATATAAACAACTTACCTTTTACATAAAAAGTATGCAAAAAAAGCTTAATAAATTACTTGGAAAAAGCTATTTTCAAGATGAACATATTGTTATTCCATATAAAAAAACTCTTGCACAAGAAATTAAATTTGTTATTGAGCACTTCAATCTTTATGACAAAGATTGCATAGATTTGCTTGAAATTGCAAGCTCTAGCCCAGAGATTCGTGATATAGACACCCTTTTTGAATCTATTGCACAACAAGAGTCTATACGTGCACAACAAGAAGCCATTCGCACAATGACAATACATGCATCAAAAGGATTAGGATTTGAACATGTGATATTTCTTGATTTACTGCCACGCAAAATCCCGCAAAAACAGACAATTTTCTATGACTACGAAGATATTTATCTCAACGGTATTTATCTCAATGACACAAAATGTTACCGTTTACCTGAAATAGACATACTTGAAAAACAAGAAATATTAGAGAATACAAAACAGGAAAATAACATTCTCTATGTAGCATGCACAAGAGCAAAGAGTGGATTATATATTTTTGCTCATGCACAAAGCAATGCTGTCTTAACACTTAACTTGAGTGAAAAAGATTCTAAAGGTGACATAGAACAAATAGGTCATGATGCCCCTATCACCAAATCAACCGTCACCAAACCATTTATTATCTCTCATATCAAAACTCATCAAGTTATGCAAGAAGAATACATCTATGATAATGATGATGAGACACTTATCAGCAATATTGCTACAAAAAAGAAGCAAATCATTGGATTGGGTTTGCATTTATTTCTGGAACTCATGTTGGGCTATAATATAAAAAATCCTTTATCTATTGTAAAACATCATTTCGGATTCTACTTAAATGATGATGAATTACAAGAAATATTTCAAAAAGCACAAAACTTTTTAGATACAACAATGCAACATTATTTTAAGTTTAACAATACTATGGTAAAATGTGAGGTATCTTTTCTACAAAAAAATAACATACAAAGATTAGATGCTATAGTGCGACATGATAACGGATTTGCTATTCTTGAATTTAAGAGCAGTCAAAAGCTTGATGATTCCTTAATACAAAAACATGAGGCACAAATAGAATCTTATATGGTTTTTATTAACAATATTTTGCAAACATCAATACAATTAAAAGGTTATTTGGTTTATTTGCAAGATAATATTAAGGTTAGAGAGATAAGCAATACAAAGTAATACCTAAATTAAGAAAGCAAATAAATGGAGAGCAACTTTATAAATAATCATATTGATGATACTCGCAAAAATTTTATCACACATGAATCATTTGGCGGAGTACTGCTATTTTTTTGTGTTGTTATGGCAATGATTATTGCTAACACAAATTTTGGTGTTTTATATAATGAATTTTTTGATATGTATTTAGATTTTGATATTGGTGGGCATAGGATCATGCATATCAGTATTTTGCATTTTATTAATGATGTTTTAATGTCATTCTTCTTTCTCATGGTTGGATTGGAAATGAAAAGAGAAGTATTATATGGTGAACTTGCTGGATTCAAGTCTGTGAGCTTTTCGGTGTTTGGTGCTATTGGCGGACTTATTATTCCAAGCATTATTTATTTGTATTTTAATCACGGCACTCCCAGTGCAAACGGTTTTGGTGTTGCTATGAGTACTGATACCGCTTTCGCACTTGGTGTTATTTTATTGCTTGGTAAAAGGATTCCAAGTGTAATTAAAATATTTTTAATTACACTTGCTGTTGCTGACGACTTAGGAGCTATTAGCGTTATTGCAATTTTTTATACTGAAACAATTAATTGGATCTTTCTATATATTGCTATGATACTTTTAATAATACTCATTATTTTCAACTATATGGATATAAAATATATTTCCCTCTATTGTGCCGTTGGAATTTTATTGTGGATATGTTTCTTTTTAAGCGGCATTCACGCTACAGTCGGTGCAGTATTATTAGCTTTGACCATACCCGGGAAATCACAAATTTCACGTCATAGCTACTTAGGGTTAAAAGAAGCTTACAATAAGTTATATTTTCAAACTCGTGCTGATTTTGCTACTTTCGAACCCACAAGTATAGAAGAAACTAATTTTTTTGGCAGAATCATACATGGTTTTAAAGATTTTTTTGCAAGTTCTTATCGCAATATTAAAAATTTTATGGCATCAAAAAGTGATATGGAGAGAGAAATTGACATGCATAAAGAACACGAAAGAGTTGAAATTCTAGATACGATAACAAGATATTCACGATACGCACAAAACCCTCTTGTACGTATTGAATATATTTTACAACCACTTAACGCATATTTCATTGTTCCATTATTTGCTTTCGCTAATGCTGGTGTGTCTATTGATTCATCAACTGATTTTCATATTGATGGAATCTTGTGGGGTGTTATTCTGGGATTGGTGCTTGGCAAACCTCTTGGAATCTTTCTTTTTACCATTTTAAGTGAGAAACTAAAAATTGCTAAACGTCCAGAAGGGTTAACCAATATGCATATTATATCTGTTGGCTTATTGGCGGGAATTGGCTTTACCATGTCAATGTTTGTAGCGAACCTAGCATATCAAACAAATGCTGCTGCCATTGATTTAGCAAAAATATCGATTCTCCTTGCTTCACTCATCGCAGCAACACTAGGCATGATAAGTCTTTGGTTAAATACATCAGAAACAAAAGATGACATAAAAGAAGAGGATTAGTCATATAACCTATCTCTTTCTTTATTTTTTATCAAAATTTAATATAACTCTACAATTACTAATAAACAATACATCATTTCTATATACAATTGAATTGTTGAAAAAATCAACACATACATCACTCATTTTATTTAATTGCATAGTATGTTGTAATAATAATATTGTAAATAGCTAGCTAAAATTCTACTCAAAACTACATAGCATACCATAAAAATTTACATAAAATCTCTAATTTCAGTTAGAACTATCTTAAAAAATCATATAATATCATAATCCAATTGTAGTTATTCCTTAATAATAAGGTTACTTATGTGTAAAAATTATTATAGTCTATTTATATTTTTTGCATTTACGATTATTTATGCAAAAAGCAATATTCACGATTATGTCAAGGCACAAATAGATGAAATTGCCCCAAACGCTATTTGTGAAAAATTGGATAACCAAATCTCATGTAATATTAAAAATGTAGAATGGATTGAAGGTGTTTTAGTCAAAGATTTTACATATAATGCCACACTTAACAATGATATATTTACAAGGACCAGAAATTATATATTACAAACACAAAATCTTAACTTTGAAGGATACAATCTTGCACCTCTTATGCCCGATTATATTCTTTGCAAAGATATATCACATTTGCAAAAAAATAAAAATACACATAATACAATTGAAGTAAAATTTGAATGTACATTAGAATCACCAGCATATTTCGTTGAATTCACAACCCATTTTACCACAACCCACCCTATGTATAAAATGAGTGAAACTACCATTGATGCATTAAATATAGAACACAATAAATTCATTCAGCCAATTCATACCATACAAGAACAAACATGGAAGAATGATTATCATATTAGACTGAAAAGCTTGACTTTCTCATTGAAAAGTCACTCTTTAGATGCTATTTTGTTTAATTTATATAAACGTGAACAACGTATTGCAAATAATGAAAACTCACAAAATGATAAAGATTATCGCATGACTCAAGATTCTACCCTTTTAGAAGATTACCGTAATTTTTTAAAAAATTTACATCAAATAACCAATAATATTAATATGGATAAGGTTTCAGAAAAAAATAAAATCGCAATTACACAACTCATTCATTCTTTTACTGAAATTGCAACACAACCAAATCATAATCTTTTGCTTTCTCTGCAAGGCAACGTAAATTTTACACTTTCATTGGCAGAACTAGAATATATTACAGATATTAATGATGATTTACTATATGTTATTACCAAGATTTTACAAAATACTGAAATTACCGTAGTCAATACTTTATAAGAATCACACTTCATAGAAATAATCATACTTATAGAATTACCCTACTTACATATACATTTTTTCATTTATTTTTTATCTTAACTAAGAAATAAGACTATATAACGATGCACATACCTACAAAAAAAACAATTCACATATGTGAATGATGTGTAGACATATGATGATTGTGATGCATATTTGCCTCATGACCCGCAAATATCATAACCCCCTTATAAACATTCATTATAGCAAAATAACTCATAATGACAAATGATAATCGTAAAAATATATGTCGCAATTTAGAATGCAATACATTCGCACTAAAAACCCCCATTAAAAATAAAGGTAAAAAAGTACCAATAGAGAATATGAGCATAGTTATAATAGCTTGCACAACATTCATAGTATCAGCCGCCTTTAAAGCAAACACATAAACAAGATGGCAAGGCAAAAAGCCATTTAATACCCCAAGTATAAACAACCCCGATATGCTTTGTGATTGTAAAAAGTATCGAAATATTTTTCTATACCATGTATATTCATTATATGGAAGAACAACATTAAGCCATTTAGGAGAAAAAGTTATAATAAAAGCAGCAACAAACAAAAATATACCCAATAAAATAAATAGTATACCTTTTGCTTTATCGCTAAATCCAAAGCTTGTGCTAATCAGAGTAAAAACTACACCAATGGCAATATAGCCACACATACGTCCAATAAAATAACATATATTGGCAAAAGCTTGCAAAAGCTTAGAATTATTATGTTGTCTCATATTACAATACAAGACAATGCCTCCACACATACCAATACAATGAGAAAGGGAAGCCATAAAAGCTGCAGATAGCAGTAAGATATAGGATTCAAGATTCATAATATTCCTTTATTATAAGTTTTGACTCTCTATGAAATGTAGTAGTAATGTGATAAATACAAGATTCCATATGATTGTATGTATGTGTAAGATTCAAAATATCTCTTTATATATTTTTCATAATATTACATTTTACAGTAATATCTTAAAATTTAGGA
>CASFZH010000010.1 GCA_949299115.1 uncultured Helicobacter sp.
ACTCATAGCTTCATCTCTTAGATATGCCCTTAGTGCATAGCCTTTGAGATGATAAAACTCATTTAGGCAATCATCAAAACTTCTTTGTGTGAGGGGTTTAGGCCAAAAATCCTCATCACTTGGGACAATCTCACGCCCCATAGTCTTTGACACTACATCATTTTTATCTAGCAAAATTTGTGTAAGTTTCTCGTGTGTGAAATAATATTCCACATCACTTAGCGGTATCAGCGTAAAATCAATCTTTACCCCATTTTCATACAGCACAAGATAGCTCTCCCACCCATCTTTTAAATCCGGTGGAAATAGCTCCATAGATTCTGGCATTTGCATCATCAAAATCTTGCCAAAATGCCCAAGCCACGAAGTATCTTGACACAAAGATGAAATATCCTCCATAAAAAAGCTTATATCATAATCTTGGAATCTATCCTTTTTGGCATTGACATTAGCCCTTGAGCCCTCTAGGGTAACGAGTTGTATATCCTTGCGTAAAGAGGCAAATGCCAAAATGGAATCTAATATATATTCATCGTTATATAATACCAATAATTCCTCCTAGTAATTACGTTGATTATATATGAATGCTATAACATGTTATAGCATTCATCAAAAACTTATGATATTATGGATTTTCATCTTGGTTTAGCTGTCATCTTAGCAATTAAACGTTTGCTAACACATTAGTACAACGTGTACACAAAGATTCTGGAGAGAGTGCTTTAAATTGCCAACATCTTGGACATTTATGATTATGTGAATGGCTAACTTGGAATTGTTTTTCTCCAATTTGTATGCTGCATATTGCATTATCTATTGTGGTATTCGATATGTTGCAGGCACTTACCATAAGAAAATCCTCGATAAGTTTTGCTTTATCTTTACAAGATATATCAGCATGTATTTCTAGCTCAAGGCTTGATTTTACTTTTTTTTCTTTCTTAAGAGTATCTATATTTTCATTCAAGAGTCGCCTTAAATGTAGTAAAAATGTAAAATCTTGCATATTGTAGTTATAAGATTCTAATTTTGGAAATTCTAAAGGCTGGAGTTCAAAAACATTCTGTGCTTTTTCTTTAATAACGCATTCAGCATATTCTAATGCCTCATCAATAGTGTAAGTAAGAAAAGGTGAAAGGATATGTAACACACGATTTGCTAATAAAGCAAATACACTTTGAATAGCAATTCTTTTTTGTGCAGATGCATTATCGCAATATAAACTATCTTTACAAATATCTAAATAGATTCCGCTGAGTATAGCAGTAATGAAGCCATTGAGAATCTGGAATCCTTTTGAAAACTCATAATGTGAAAACAAATCATCAATTTCACTAAATACTTTTTTTGCTTCCTCTAAAATCCATACATCAATGGCACTCAAATGGCTAAAATCGAGCTTTTTTAGTCCTTGTGTATTGGCAAGTAAAAAGCGAATGGTATTGCGAAGTTTAAGATAGTGTTCACCCACTTGTTTGAGAATCTGTGGTGAAATTTTTACATCATTTTGGTAATCTGATAATGCCACCCATAAACGTAAAATTTCACTTCCATTTTGACTAATAATAGAATTTGGAGTAAGCACATTGCCTTTACTTTTACTCATTTTCTCGCCCTTATCGTCTGTGATGAAACCATGTGTAATAATGCCCTCAAACGGTGCTTTATGGTTTAATGCACAGCTTACTAAAAGTGAGCTTTGAAACCAACCTCTATGTTGGTCGCTCCCCTCTAAATATAGAGAGCTTGGATAATTACCTGCATGATAATCTTGAGATTGTAAAACCGCAAACCATGTGCTACCGCTGTCAAACCATACATCTAAAATATGTGTATTTTTTGTATATTCATGTGCTTTGTGTTTATGTGATTGTGGCAGTAAGTCTACAATATCCTTTTCCCACCATATATTACAACCATATTGTTCAAACAAGTTTGCAATATGTGTTGTTACTTCAGAATCTAGCAATGGTTCATGATGTTGTTTATCCATAAAAAAAGCAATAGGCACACCCCATTCACGTTGTCTTGAGATACACCAATCAGGACGATTTTCAACCATAGTTTTTAAACGATTTCTACCGTTTTCTGGATAGAATCTTGTTTTTTCAATTTCTTCTAATGCTACTTCACGCAATGTTTTTCCATTATGAAATGGTTTATCCATAAGAATAAACCATTGTTTTGTTGCTCTGAATATTACTGGTTTATTTGTTCGCCAACAATGTGGATAAGAATGTATGATTTCTTCATGAAATAGGAGTGCATTTGTCTGTGATAATATTTCAAGAATCTTTTTTTGTGCTTTGAAGATATGCATACCAAGAAACTCTTGTATTATATCTGTTTTAAAGAGCTTGTGTTTAAAAATAGTATCATCAAAATGACCACCATCATCAACTGCCATAATAACAGGTAAATTATATCTCAAGCAAGCAAAATAGTCTTCTTCACCATGCCCTGGTGCACTATGCACCATACCAGTACCATCTTCCATACTTACAAAATCAGCTAAGATAAAGACAGATTCTCTATCATTAAGTGGATTGATAGCTATGAGATTCTCAAATTGCTTAGAATCTAATGTATGTATAATTTCTCCGTGAATGATACTTTTACTTCGCAATGATTCGTAGAGCTTTTTTGCCACAATAGCTCCATTTGAAATAAGAACATATGCTTCATTTGGTTTCAGTGAAATTGCAATATTGCTAGGTAGAGTCCATGGTGTAGTCGTCCATATAATAACAAAGGGGGATTCTTTGGTATTAAATTCTTCTAATCCCAAAGCTTTAAGAGTTTTTGTTGCAAGGGGAAATTTTACAAAAATAGAATCTGATTTTTTATTTTTATACTCTACTTCTGCTTCTGCTAAAGCACTTTTTGCTGCCCAACTCCAAAATATAGGTTTACTGCGTTGTGTTAATAAACCATTATTAGCAATTTTTACAAGTGCTCGATAAATATCTGCTTCAAAATGGTAATTCATAGTTTTGTAAGGATTTGAAAAATCCCCCACTATCCCCATAGACAAAAATTCTTCTTTTTGAATAGCGACAAATTTTTCAGCATGTTCTCTACATGCTTTTCGAATTTCTATTTTTGTTGGCACAATATTTTGAGATTCAAATGTATTAGCAACTTGCTGTTCTATTGGTAGACCATGACAATCCCAACCGGGCGTATAAAATACCTGTTTACCTTTAAAATAATGATATTTCACAACAAAATCTTTTAGAATCTTATTAATGGCATGTCCTACATGTAAATGTCCATTGGCATAAGGCGGACCATCATGCAGTGTGAAATGAGTCTTAGTGGCAGCATGACTCATAGTTTTATATGCATAATTTTCCCATTGTTTGTAGCGGATTTGTTCTTTTTGTGGTAAATTAGCTTTCATTGGAAAATTTGTTTGTGGTAAAATTAGTGTATCTTTATAATCTTTTTGCATAGAATCTATCCTTTAGGTTTTGGTGAAATGCTATGCTATTTTAGCAAATTTTTGCAAAGTATGAATGTGTAAGTTTTGCAATCATTCGAGATTCTTGCATGTAAGAATCTTGCAAAAATATCATAATACCATGAGGCATTATGATAAACGTATCAATTAAAGTTATAAAACGTGTTATACATTATCATAATTTTTACATACTATTTTTTGAACATATATCTCTAGCATTATAATCTTTAATAAATATGGGATTTGAACTTCCCCATATTCCTAAGCTTTCTGATAGAATCGTCCCTGTACCCATTTCTATTTCAGCTTGTGTGATTTCATTGCTACATTGTTTGCCAAATAAAACAACCTCATCTCCAGCTTGTATATCTGGATAATCAGTAATATCTACCATGAATGTGTTTTTTGTAACACGTCCTACAATTGGGACTTTATGCCCACGTATTAATACCTTGCCTTGATTGCTAAAAGATTTTGCATAGCCATCATAATATCCCATAGGAATATTGGCTAATAGTGAATCTCTTTTGAGTATATGTGTCCCATCATAGCTTACACTAGAGCCTTTGGGATAAGTATTTATCGTAGCAACAATGGATTTTAAACTCATAACTTGTTGTATAGGCAGCTTAGAATCACCGCCACCATATCCATAGATAAGTTTTCCCGGTCTTACCATATCATATCTTGCTTCTGGGACTTGGATAGCACCGTAAGAATTAGCTAAATGCAATGTTAATTTTTTTCTATCTAGTTTCCCGTGAGTGATTATAAAAGTTGTGTCTTTCTCAAATTGTTTTACAATATGCTGCACTTTACTGATTTCATCATAAGGTGAATGCGACATTAATCCCGTAATACTAAGATTGGGTAAGGCAAGTATTTCTAGGGCATCTTTTTTGCCTTGTTCCCACGTTACATCAATGCCATTTCTATCCATACCACCAGAATTTAATGCAAGGTGAATCGCTATTTGTTTGTGTAACGTTTTAGCTAGGGAATCTAAAGCCTTTGCTTGTGTAAGATTTCCTATGGTTTCTGTTACATTATATTGCATAGCATCTTGAATTTCTCCAAGTGTAGCTGTGCGAATACGTAAAATTTGCCCTTGATACCCCATTTTCCTTATAACCCTAGCTTCTTCGTTACTCGCAATGGCAACACAAGGTATTTTTTTTGCGATTAATATTGGTAGCACATTGATGATTCCTGCACCATAAGCATCAGATTTAATAACTGCACATATTTTAACATTATCTCCCACTATTTTTTTTGTAATTTCAATATTTTTTGCAAACGCTTTAATATCTACCTCTAAATAGGCATTTGTGTTAGCACGTGTTACTGTGGTATTTTCATGCAACACAGGAGAGCAAAAAGCCATACCACAAAAATATAAGCAATACAACACAATCAATGATAGAATCTTATACATACAATCCTCCTTATACCATGTTTCCTATCACATGATAGCAGATTATTCCACTATATGTTACAATTTTAAATATAAAAAATAGACATTTTTACAAAAAGTATCATTTATTCTTTATGCCTCAATAAATACGATTCCCTAAGCACTCCTTGACTTGTTTTTTTTTTTTGTATATTTCCACATATTTTTACAATCAACACTAAGGAGAGAGCATGGCATTAAAACGATATGCTTTTATAAAAAGTCTTATTATCATTGCGTTAGGTGGAGTGATTCTGACTGGTTGTTCCAAAAATATAGCACGATTTTCAGTCGCTACAACAGGGAATCTTCCGTTGCAGAATGTAGAAAAAGGAGAGACAGTAAAAGGGAAAGATTGTCGCACATATATTTTTGGATTTCCGTTGGGTAACACACAAAATCGTGTCAGTGGTGCAGTGGGTAAGGCATTGGACCAAGCTTCAAAAAAAGGACGACCATCAGATGCACTTGTCAATGTTGACATACGTTCTACATGGTGGACTATCCTTATATTTGGGAGAAGTTGCCTTGTTGCCTCTGGACAACCCATTACAGTAGGAGCAAATCAACAACAAACCAATACCACTCAACCCGCAGTTGCCCCTGCTGGTTCATCGACAATTATCATTAATAATAAATAGTCATGGATTCTTTTTTATTTAAAGTATGGTTATTGGAATCTTAATAATTTATTTATAAGTTATTGATTGGTATGAGATTCCATAATTATCTCAATATAGCATTGTATTGTATAGGACAGCAAGTTTATGATTGTATCATAGGGATTCCCTATAAAAGTCTGTGTTTAAAGGTTTTTAGATTCCATAATTCTACTCACTCAAATTATCATTTTTTTATAAATGTAAAATAATATTTTGCATTTTTGAAGATTCTTGAACTTAGAAAATTTGGAATCTTAGATTTTTAATAGCTTATCCATAGAATTTCTAATCTAAAAAATGAAACTGCAAAAACACAAACAATTCAAAATAAGTTTGTATAAAAATGTCGATTTGATATGTTTTAATGTTTTATGGATAATATTGTTTTCTAAATTTTATGATTATTCCTATGATGTATTTTGTAAAAATTACAAAATAATACACTTTAAATTTTTTAGATAATATTTGAAAATCATAATAGAAATTTTGTCTTTGAATCATCTTATGGAATCAATAAGATATAGAGATTTTAATCAAGTTGCCCCCAACCGAATTTATCTCTTAAACGGACAAAATAAGAATTGGAATCTAACTCTACCAAGTTGGCGTTATGTGGAGCTGCCTTGATACATATCACACTACCTTGTGAAATGGAAACTCTTTGTTGTCCATCACATATTAATGTTCCAGCAGTTTTAAATTTAAAAGTAATCATAAATTCATCATTTAAAATAATTGGACGTTGAGTAAGTGCATGAGCACATATAGGAGTGAGTAAAATATTTCTACATGAAGGATAAACAAGACTCCCTCCAGCTGAAATATTATAAGCACTAGAACCAGTCGGTGTTGCTACTAAAAGCCCATCTAATCGATAATGATTAAATAGTATACCATTAATGTATGATTCAAGCTCTAGCATACCACTAAAACTTGCACGAGAAAGTAAAAATTCATTTAATGCAACAAGAGGTTGCATAGTTTCCATATTCACACTTTCTTGCACATAGCCTTCTAACATAAGATGTGATTTTACTGCGTAATCACCATTTTTTATACGTGGTATAATATGTGGGATTTCGTTTGGCATGGCAACGGTAAGATAACCCAATCTCCCTGAATTTATGCCTAAAATTGGTACATTACTACCATAACTTTGTCTTGCAACAGACAATAGTGTCCCATCACCACCAATACTAAAAAGCATATCTGCATATTTGCAAATATATGACATATCGTGACTTCTTGAGTTTGAATCATCAAGCCCCAACATTCTTGCACCGGAATGTTCTAGAGCAACTGCTATTTCTTCTTTTTGCAATCTTTCTTGAATGTCAAGAAAGATTGGCTTGATATGTGTACTATGAGGACGAAGAATAACGCCTACATTTTTTACACGTCTAGATTCTTGCATTTTTTTATCCTAGTCGATGTCTCTTGCAACAAGCCTTAAGAATATGTTAAGGCACCAGCACGCTTTATTTTTTTATAAGCTTCAGTAATTTCATGGAATTTTGTTGTATAGTCAAGTATTTGAGAATCATCACCGCCATAGAAATTGTCGGGATGACATTCTTTTGCGAGTTTTAAATAACGTTTTTTTACTACTTCAAAATCATCTCCAAATTGCGAGTCCAATATCGCATAACATTGACGCAATACCCTCTCTTCAGCGGTTAAAAACGAGAAATCATCAGCATTAAAATCACTATATTCAAACGTTAACACAATATTATGGATTATTTTATTACCTAAGAAATGCATAATTTTCTCCCAAAAATATTCATTATTTGATTGTAAATAGATTTCATTTTGACTCATGCCAATATAATGTTCTCCAAACATTGCTTTGATATAACGTTCTGCTACACGATTGCGTTTGCTGAGTGTGAGAACAATACGATAAGCACCTAACATTTGAATCTTAACAGAGATTTTTTCAAGTAAATCAGAGGATTTTACCATTTTAATACGTATTGGCAAATGGCTATGAGCCAATACTTCCTTAAGATATTGTTGATCTGCATACGCATCTGCATAGCTCATAGCATGATAACACCAATTAATAAGATAGTTTTTCTTTATAATTTCACCATCATCAAGGATTAAAATAGAGCTTGAAAGTCTATAATTACGGCTAAAATGTTTCTCTGCATATGCCAATACTTTAGATAAAATTTTACTATCTTGAAATAGCTTGATTTGCACATATTTATCACAATAAGAAATCATTATACGTAATCCTAAACAACCAAAATCCTATATTTCGTACAACTAAAACCATGAAGACATCAAAATTTATATGTTGTGATTATAGCAAAAAATAACTAAAGTTTAAAATTTTGCTTATTTTCTTAAGATTCTAAATTCTATAAATCTTTATTTTTTTCACATGTGATACAATAGCACTATTTTTCCAAAAACTCCTAATATTGAAAATTTTTTATGATAGTCATGATTAATGAGTTTTATAAATAACTTATGTATACCCACATTGGTATAATGATAAAACTTGCTAGGATACCAAATGCTACTGCATTTAATGCTAGCTCTCCATTGAATCCAGCTTTTATGATAATAGCTACTGTGCTTATTTGTGGCGGCATTGCAGTTTCAATAAGTGCCATACGCCAAGTATCACTAAATGCTTCACGGATAGGGTATGTATTTGTAAATCCCGTACTCATAAAAACAACAAAACAAAAAAGCAATAATGGGGCTACTATCATTTTGCCACTCAAAAGTAAGGCTGTGAGTTTCCAGTTCAAGATAGATTTTAAATTCATCTGTACACCAATGGCAAATAATGCAAGTGGCGTAGCTGTTTGTGCAAGACTTCTAAGAGGGATAAATAATTCATCAGGAAGTGAAAATGGAATGAGTCGAAAAATAAAACCACATATAAGAGATAAGAACAGGGGACTTTTGAAAAGACGTATGCTAACCCCACGAAAAGAGAATCTACCCTTTCCACTTAAAGCTAAAATAATTGGTGCTAAAAAGGCAAAGGGTATTCCAGTAACAAATTGATCATAAATAATAACCTGATTGGCATAACTATCCCCCAATGCCCCATTTACAAGAGGTAGACCTAGAAACAGTGTGTTTCCAAGCGTTCCCATGACAAACAATACAACGAGATTACTTCTATCAAGCTTAAGAATCTTCCCTATACCAAATAATATGCAGCCTGCCAAACAGCTACACACGAAGCCCACAAGGCACACAGATAGAAATGAAAACGTAATATTAGCATGATAAGTGCCATTAAAAATCTGTGCGGGTAATGCAAAATTAAGCAAAAATCCAAGCAATATTCCACTTTGTTTATTCCCAAGTAACCGTAAAACCTTTGCCATATAACCAATGAAAATAAATACAAATACACTATACATTGCTATAAGCATAAGAATCCTTTTGTATTAATACAAAAATATTTTCTTAATCTAATTAAGTATAATAAAATACATTATAGCACTTTTGCTGTATCTTTATCGAATTATTATATATATTAAAAAGTAAAATTTTTGAGATTTCTATCTACATACTATGTATCATGAAATTTTGGCTTTATATCAAATATATGTATTGTTGAATTTATGTGGTTTTATTCATTATTGAAGTATAAAGATATTGCTTTGCAATTTGTTTTATTTCACATAAAGGCATTGTCTTCTATTGTGCTATGGTTTACTATAAAATCTTTGAATTCAGCTTATTTTTTGTTTTATATTACATATAGCAGTCTCCTTGAAAATACAAATGTAACAAGCAAAATTGTGAAAGTATATATTAGACTCTTTTTCAATATGTTTTTATAGTGTTGTATAGAGATAGAGTAATGTATATAGGCTTTTTGTGATTGTTGTTTTATACATAAAACATAGAGCAATCAATTAAGATAATAAAATATTGCCCCTTGACTCTTTTTTTTTTTTGTAAAATCGATTTGCAATTTTTAGTTGCTAATTTACATAAAAGGATAGTTGATGAATTGTAATGTATCAAAGGTTCTAAAATATGCTAGTTTTTCTAGTCTTGCTGGTATTATGATTGTAATAAGTGGTTGTGCCAAGGGTCCAGCTTATACTCCTTCTACTCTTGATTCTCAAGCGAGAGGTATTACTATTGCTACAAGTAAACCTTATAATTGTAAAATTGAAGGTGAACTAGAAGCAACAGAGAGTGCACGCGGTAAATCTAGTGCAACAAAAGAGAGTATAAGAGAAGGAGCGATTAATAATCTCAAAAACGAAGCTGTGCATGCCGTAAAAGAGGGAAGCAAAATGATGATAAAAATAGATAGAGAAACGATGAAATGTAAGAAAAAGCCATCATTTTTTGGGCTAGTAGGTAAAAATAAACCAGAATTTGCCTGTCAAGAGCCAATTAATCCTAAAAAAATAGATATTGTAGAATATAAAATTTATGCTGATATTTATAGTTGTGGAGAAAAATAATATAGAAAGTTGATACAATTTTTATATTTTCAAAGATACAGTGTAGCTATGGGAGATTTGAGATTCTAAGATATTAATGAGATTAATTAGAATCAATAAAAAATCTCGCTGAAGCTAATCTTTGATTTTCTAGTATTTTATCTAAGATAACCATTATAATTTTCAATAATCTAACTTACGATAAAATACTAGAAAATATAATCAACAAAAGAACTAATTTTTATTTGCGACAAATTATATTACCATTATTGAATAACAAGGAGAAGACACTAATCATATAGCCTTTGTCTGTAGGTTTATCAAAAATACTGCACCTATGCTCTGACAGCAAGTTTATTAATTGCTTCAGTGTTAAGGTCATCCATGTGTGTTTTCATAACCCTTGAATACATATCAACCAATCGATTGGTTTCTATCATGTTTGTCATTTCTAAGACAGCGTTGACATTGCTTTTTTCTAAAAAACCTTGTACTACTGCTCCACTATTATATATGAGATTTGCTCCCGCTAACCCTTCGGATTCTGTGTTATTTGGTTCTTTTCTTTCTTCAATATAAAGACTGCTTCCAATTTTTTTCAAGAATTTAGGATTATCGAAAGTTACGATTGCGAGACTACCACCTGCTATATTATCAGCTATCCCTTCATTTCCTAATTCTTTAAAGCTGATGTTTCCGTTGCTATCACTTGAAATTTGCATATTGGGATTCATTAATATGCCACCCTCATTGTCTATTCCGTCTCTTGATAACACATGAAATCCTTCTTGTGTAACCAAATAGCCATCATCACTAATACTAAAACTTCCATTACGTGTATAAGCTATACCATTTGGCGTTTGCACAGCAAAAAACATATTTGGTGCTTTCAAGGCAAAATCGAGTGTGTTTTCTGTTTGTTCCATTGACCCTACACTATGGTCGGTATATTCTTCAGCAATAACCGGAACTCTAGTCATTGTGCGATTAATAAATCTTGCTGCTGCTCGTGTTTCATCTGGTATTGGCAAAGTATCTTGATGTCCTTGTGTCATACGTAAAAAATCACCGATAACTACATCATCACGTTTAAATCCGTTGGTATTGAGATTAGCTAAATTATTTGAAATCACATCAAGGCGATTAAATTGGGTAATCATACCACCTGTTGCACCATAATATCCTGTTTGCATATTCTGTCCTTAGATTCTAATTAATTACGTCAATTTTATGATTATAGATTGTTGTTGATTGTTATCTATAATTTTGAAATGAAACGTACTGTTGATTTACATAACAAGCAAAAAGCTTTCCATAATATACATTAATTTAAATAAAAATTGTGATAATTATAAAATTTAGTAATACGATTTATTTTAGCTATAATAGCATTGTGAATTAATGGGAGGCTACAGTGAAACAGATAATAAGAATTTTAATATTCATGGCATATAGCATTACAATATTACACGGAGTGTCAATGGCACGAGAACAACATAAACCAAATATTATTATAATAGCTACTGGTGGGACTATTGCTGGTGTGGCTTCATCTCATACGCAGACTACAGGCTATAAGGCAGGTGTAGTCAATGTAGAAACACTCATATCTGCCATACCAGAGATTGCGAATCTTGCTCATATTAAGGGTGAGCAATTAAGCAATATTGATAGTGCAGATATGAATGATGAGATATGGTTGCAATTAGCAAAGCGTATTAATGTTTTACTAAGCGATAATAATGTTGATGGAATCGTGGTTACACATGGGACTGATACAATGGAAGAAAGTGCATTTTTCTTGCATTTAGTCGTGCAAAGTGATAAGCCAGTTGTGCTTACAGGAGCTATGCGACCAAGTACAGCAATAAGTGCCGATGGACCAAAGAATCTTTATAATGCCATAGCTCTTGCTGCAGATTCTCAAGCATATAATAGGGGTGTAATGATAGTGATGAATGATAGAATCCATAGTGCGAGATATGCCACAAAAACACATGCCTTAAATGTTGATGCTTTTTCTTCTCCCAATAGTGGTGATATGGGTTATATTGTTGATGGCAAAGCATATTTTCATTATACTCCCTTGCAGCCTCACACAAAAAAAAGTATATTTAGAGTGGACATGCTTACGCAATTGCCTAAAGTTGATATTTTATACTCATATAGCAATGATGGTTCTAGTGTCGCGGCAAAGGCTTTGTATAAGGCAGGGACAAAAGGTATAGTAGTAGCAGGAAGTGGGGCGGGTAGTATACATCGCTACCAGAAAGAAGAATTGATAAATCTTATACAAAAAGGTCTAGTTGTGGTACAAAGCTCAAGAGTTAATGCAGGAATCGTTTCTGTGAGCAGTGGAGATTCCAAACTTGGTTTTATTGGTGCAAAAGATCTTAATCCGCAAAAAGCTAGAGTATTACTTATGTTGGCACTCACAAAGACTGATAATCTACAGAAAATAGCACAAATTTTTGAAAGTTACTAAATTTACTAATTTTTAAAGAATGTATCTATGAGATATTGCTACAATAAAAATATATTATTAAGTCCAATGTGGTTTTTATTTTTTACTTAAACACCGTTTCTTCAAATAAAAAGACCATATAAGTAGCTAGAATCAAAATTTTATTTTAAGCAAAAGCTATGGAAAATTAGTAAAATGTTTGCTCTTACCTAACCAACTATAACAATAGCATCAGAGAATCTCTAAATTCTATTCACTGCTGTGAAATATGAAATGCTTAAAGCATAATCCTAGGTTTGTATTGGCACCATTAGTCAAGATTATATTCTTTGGATATAGATTATAGAAGTTATTTTTTTTATTATTCAGGTTTGCAGCAGAATCGATTCTCAAATCTTTTTATGCGATGTTGCTTTAAAATAATAAAAATATTTATTTGCACTGTATAGTGATGTTGGGATTATGATTGGGGTTTAATTAATGGTAGAGTTTAAAGGAATATTTGTTGCGATGATGTGATATAAATGAATGTCAAGGATTTAGCTTTATAATGCAGAATTTGTATTGTAATGTGATAACGTGATGATTTCATTACAATATTATTCTCTATTAGTTTTACATTGAAAGAAAGACTTTTAATGTGTGAGATACGAATTAGGTTGATTTTTGTTTGTCATGATAGCATGTGTTTAATTTTATTTTAATCCTCATGTTTAAAACCTTCTTGATTGCAATGTGCATTTTATTTGTTTTAAAACGGCTTCTATAATATTTGTATTTTTTCTATTCTATTACGTATTATTACTTTTAGTATGAGTATCAACACCACTCAAATATGTGTGATACAATGTAATTAAAGTCTAGTATTAGAAATTTATCTTGGATAGAAGAATGAGTTAATCTTTTATGTTTATAAGCATATCTATCATTTCACGTATCGCCCCTTCGCCACCTTTGGCTTTTGTTACAAAAGAAGCACGTGTTTTGTTGATAGGGCTTGCATCAGACGGGGCAAAACTATATCTACAAAATGCGTACATATTGATGTCATTGATGTCATCACCAATACAAGCAATGTTGTCAGATAATATGCCATATTTTTTGCAAATATTTTTTAAGCAAGCAAGTTTATCTTCAACGCCTAAATGTACTTCTTGAATCCCAAGTTCTTGTGCACGATGTTGTGTTACGACACATTTACGTCCGCTTATAATGCTTACTAAACCACCGTTTTTAATCCATTCTGCAATACCCATGCCATCTTTGATATTGAAACTTTTTGATTCTATAATTTGTCCATTGATATTAGTTAACACAATTTGTCCGTTTGTCATTGTGCCATCGACATCTAAAACCAACATTTTAATCATATTATTCATAAACAGCCTTTTGTGCTTGGGATTTGCATTCTTGTGTTTTTCGTATTAGCTCTTCTTAGACTTAAGGCAAAAGCTTTAAAAGTAGATTCAACAATATGATGCAGATTTTTTCCACGTTTTAAAACGATATGAACACTTATGCCGACATTCATAGCAACCGCACGAAAAAATTCTTCGACTAACTCTACATCAAAATTACCGATTTTCCCATGAAACCCATTTTCAGCATTTTTCATATCAAAGATAAGAAATGGACGATTGCTGATGTCAATATCACATTCCACACAAGCTTCGTCCATAACAACAGCACTATTACCGAATCTTTCAATATTTTTGACAGGAAAGATAGCTTTTCGCAATGCCTCTCCAATTATAATACCACAATCTTCTACGCTATGATGAAAATCAATAAATATATCACCTTTGCAATGTAAAGTCATATCAATCAAAGCATGTTTGCTAAAAGATTCTAACATGTGATTAAAGAAGCCTATACCCGTTTCAATATTACTATTACCATTTCCATATAGATTCAGTGTTATCTTGATTTGTGTTTCTTTGGTATTTCTCTCCAAAGAAATGATATTTTCTTGCTTTATAGTATCCATAATTATTCCAAGATATTTCCAAGATATTTGTTGTAAAACACCATATTCTACCATATTTTCTCTAATTATATTAAATTTCTTATTGTCAATTATGTGCTATGTGCAAAATTGTCTACACTATTTCAAGATAATCATCTAATGGAGATAGAAATGTAATGAATATTTTTAAAATTTCTTAAATTACTGTGTGCAATATGTAGAGTTTTCTTAATGTTTTTTATTGTTATTAGGTTTTGATTTGTCGTATTAATTAGTTCGATAAGTTTTTTGTGGTAGTAAAATTATTGAGGATATTTTCAAGTATCAATTTGTAATTAGCCTTATTCGTATGAAATAGGAGATTGTTGGCACTTTGTTTTGTTATTTATGGTTAAGAAGGCTTGTTTTACATTGTTATTATGAAATATATACAGCAAGTTATATTACGCTTACTTGTAGCATGTTATAGAATCACTTTACAATAAAAACCATTCAAGATTCCATGTAAAGCAAACTAAGTTTTGGTAATAATTTTTTAGTGTTTTTCTTGGTATTATGAAAAGTTGCATATTTTTTAAAACTATAAAGGAAAAATGTAGTAGAATTAATCTCTTATATTTTCTAAGGAGTACATTGTGATAAAGGTAGCTTTACTTGGGGCGAGTGGTTATGGCGGAGCAGAGATTCTTAGAATCATGCATACTCATGGTGGTGCGACGATAAACTATGTGGGTGGCAATACGCAGACTGGACAAGCAGTTAGTGCGAGTTTGGGACATTTTAAGGGATTTTATGATACGGTTATGCAAAATGTACCATTAGAGGAAATAGCTTTACAACATGATTGCATCATAGCAGCTACTCCACATAATTTTTTGGCACATATTATAACCGAAGAGATTCTAAAACAATGTGTTATTATTGATTTATCTGCTGATTTTCGGTTAAAAGATTCACAAAAATATAATGAGTATTATGCGTTTAATCACCCAAATCCCATGCTTTTACAAAGTTCTGCATACGGTTTATGTGAAATTAATAGAGATAGCATTAGAAATGCTAATTTAATTGCAAATCCCGGTTGTTATCCTACATGTAGCACGTTAGCTATTGCTCCTCTTTTACGACATGGGATTATTGATGCAAAAAGTATTATTATTGATGCGAAGAGTGGTGTATCTGGTGCTGGGAGAAGCTTGAAAATCGATAATATTTTTTGTGAAGTCAATGAGAATATTAAAGCATACGGTTTAGTAAATCATAGACATACGGCAGAAATTGAGCAAAATTTATCGATGATAGCTGATACTCCAATTTGCATAAGTTTTACTCCTCATTTAATTCCTATGAATCGAGGTATTCTTGTTACAGCATATGCAAATTTACAAAATTCTTATAAATCTATGACACAAAAAGACATAGACACATTATACAAAGAGTCATACCACGATGAAATTTTTATACGAGTATTAGAAGATGGTATGCCGCCTGAAGTACGCTGGGTTAATGGGGGTAATTTTGCAGATATTAGTGTCCGATTAGATTCGAGAAATAATCGAGTAATTATGATGGGTGCTATTGATAACTTAATAAAAGGGGCAGCTGGTCAAGCTGTGCAGAATTTTAATATACGTTTTGGTTTTGATGAAAAGACTGCTTTAAGTAATTTAGCTCTTTTTCCGTAATTATAGATATGAAACATTTGTAATTCATAGCTAGATTGACAAGAAACATGTAAAATGTTGTATATTTAATACTATGGAGATAAGGAATTATGCATTATGACATACAATATTTTTCTTTGGTTAATGCAAAAAGACGTCATGCCTCAATGATACGGTATAAAAATGCTATGATATTTTGTAATGAAAATCCTGAAGCTTTATATCCACCAAAAATTGCACTAAAAGACATCATACGATTTTATAAATTCTATCCTAAGAATGCAAAGCCAAAACATGCAATTCCATTTATTTCTAGTGATTTTAATCAACATTATACTATACCATCTTTAGCATGGCTTGGGCATTCATCAATTTTTCTTACTTATAAGAATCTGCATATATTAGTTGATCCGATTTTTTCTATGTATGCATCACCGCTTACCTTTATTAATCGTGCATTTAAACAAACAAAATGTTATAAAGCTGATGATTTTCCTAGTCTTTTTGCAGTTATTATTACACATGCCCATTTTGACCATTTAGATAAACGTAGTGTCATGTCATTGCATAAAAAAACACGTTATTTCATTTGCCCATTAAAAGTAGGACAATATTTGAAAAAATGGGGCATTGAGTCTCATCAAATTATTGAACTTGATTGGTGGGAAGGTATAGCTTTTAGTGAAAATAATGAGGAAATTCATACAGATGACAAACATTGTATGAAAGAATCTGGTACAGTGAGTCGGCTACAAAACTCAAAAGCTGATTGCATATTGCGTATCACTGCGACACCGGCCCAACACAATGCTAATCGTGGAGATGGGTTTAATAAGACATTATGGGCAAGTTTTGTTGTTGAATTTCACCCCTATACATCTTTTCATAAGAAAATTTTTCTTAGTGGCGATGGTGGGTATTATACACATTTTCAACGTATTGGTGAGGCATTTGGCGGTTTTGATGTGGCGTGTTTAGAGAGCGGGCAATATAATAAAGCATGGAGATTTTCACATTCTTTCCCACATGAGATTGTAAAAGAAGCACTAGATTTGCAAGCCAAAATGGTTTTACCTATTCATTGGGGGAGATTTGTATCAGGTAGTCATGATTGGAACGGGGTAATAAAATATTTGTATCCAGAATTTATTACACGAAAAATTCCTTGTGTGATACCAATGATTGGAGAAATATATCATATTGGATCTATGCCATCGAGTGAGAATTGGTGGGATATTGAGTAGTACACTATTTATGATTTAGTTGCAATATCGAGATAGCGAAGAGTTGTTGTGATGTTTGTTGTTACAGTGTTTAAATTATGGTAAAGTTGTATAAATTTATATCATTATTTTTACGATTAAATTTTTTAAAGTAACTTAATTTTGATTTTAAAAGAATATAATATACTCTAATTTTATATGTAATGATTGTTATTCAAAATCTTAAATTCAAACAAATATGTCGATGGACTAAAATGTAAGGAGAAATAGGTGTCAATGGGTAAAAAATTGATAATAAGAACAAGTTGCTTTATATTTCTACTTATTTGCAGTAAATTAAGTATAGCACAAACTTTTGAGTTAGCTGATTTTGTGAAAGCCATTGAACAGAATTCAATTCAATTAAGTGATAATAAGGCACAATTTGAGAGTATGCTGTCTGAAGGCAAATCGAATGCAACATGGGAATATCCATTTATTGAAGGAGACTGGAATACAACACGAGAGAATAACAGGACGAGTGCAGAATGGAATGCAGCATTGGTTGTTAAACCGAAACTATGGTGGGTAAATTCTTTACTTAGAGAGAGCCTAAAAACAAAGGGTATGCAATATCAAAAATCACAGAATCTTATTCGGAATATTAATTTTATAGGGGCAAAAAAAATATATCTTACTTATGTAGCAACAAAAGAAAAATACCACTATTTTTTAAAACGTGAAGAAAACTTTTTAAAGCTTTTAAGTATTGCCCAAAAGCGATTAAATGGTGGCAGTATTAGTCAAAAGGATTATGTGAGTTTCAAAAGTGCTTATATAGATTCTACTCTTGCAAGTGTAGCAGTTAAGAATGAATTAATAGAGTTACAAAAGAGCCTTTTTATGTTTATGGGACTTGATACACAGCATTTCTATCATAGCATGGATTATAATGATGATATGAAGCATTCTAGACAAATTCAACAAGAACTACAGAATACTGAAATTACAACTAAGGCACAAAAATATCCTAGTCATATCCATAATGACATTCTTATAAAAGATTTGCAATTTGATTACATTGCCATAAACAAAGACTTTTTGCAAGCGAAATTGCAAGATTCTCTCTATACTCAAATTTTAGATTTACAAGCAAAAGAATACCAATCTTTAGCAAAGTACGAGAGCAGAAATTTATGGTCAACACTAGAGCTTGGCATTGGAGCAAATTACTCTCTTTCTTCTTATAATCCGTATTTGCAAGTATCTATACCTTTACCTGTTACTAAAAAACAATCGTATCTTAAGGCAAAATATATGGCTTTAGAATCTGGAGCAGTTACTAAATCTGGTATAACAAAAAAACACATTGCTATTAAAGCTAATGCGTATTTACAAGAGTTGATATTGCAGAGACACTATATTGATATTGCAAAAAATAATATTGAAGTGAAACAACATTTGGCTGAATTAAATCGTTTGGGTTATGAAGCACAACAAGTTACATTATTTGAATATATTACACAAGAAAATGCTTTTGTGGATTCCCAAATTGAATTGGTAAATTCCCAAATTAAATATATTAATTTAGTGGCTCTTTTGGAAGAAACTTTGGGTGAGAGTTTTACAAAGATAGACTAAAGGAGAAATAATGATATGTATACATAGACTTAGACTAGCAGTATTAGTTGTACTATTTATAGAATCAGCTTTCATGCTTCATGCAAAGAAATATGACCCAATTATATTTCAAGATTCTGAAATGAAAACGATGAACATGAATATCTTTACTATTACAAGAAAAACTAGTGAAAAAGGTGTCCCTTTTTCTGCGGTGGTTGATTTTGATGATAAAGATGGTTATACACAAAACTCTAATTTAGAGGTTGTTGTTGTGAGTTTATATAAAAGGGCAGGAGAAAAAGTTAAACAAGGAGATTCTATAGCAGAAATCAGCTCAAATGCCTTAAATGAATTATATTTTGCCCTACAGAATACAACGAGTAGATACCAAATTGCAAAAGAAGTTGAAAGGAAAGACAAAGATTTATTGAATCAAGGAGTAATTTCGCAAAGAGCATATCAAACAAGTTATCTCACTATGAATGAATTGCGTTTAAAAATGCACGAAATTCGTTCTACTTTTTCTATCTTTGGCATTGACCCAGATAATCCGAGGGGACAATATGGCTTCTTGGTTCGTGCAAGAGGCACAGGAACTCTTAGTGTTGCTCCAATGCAAATTGGACAAAAAATACCAGCTTTTACTCCATACATTCGTATTGCAAAACCTAATAGCAATAATGTATTGTTACGTATCAGAGTACCGCAAAATAGGAGTAAAAGCGTACAACAAGGCTTTGAAGTTTTTGACTTAAGAGGAGAGAAAATTGGAATCATTGAAAGCGTGTCAACCGTTATTGATAGACAAACGAATACTATGAGTGCTGTGGCTAGGGTTGAATCAAAAAGTTTTCGTGTTGGGGAGATTGTAGAAATTTATATAGCAGGTGATGTTGCGGGTAGGGCTGTGGTGATTCCAGATGATTGTTGGATAAAATTTGATGATGATTATCTTGCTTTTGTAAGGACAAAAGATGGTTTCCAACCAATTTCAATTACTCTTATAGAAGAGCGAGATGACTATTCTGTTGTAGAATCAGATGGTCTTGATATAGGGGTAAAAATTGCTAGAGGGTCTTTAGTGATTTTAAAGGGAATTATGACGGGATTAGGAAAAGGGGAGTAATGTTAACTAAAATTATTGAATTTTCACTAAGGCAAAAAATCATCGTTACTATACTTGCTTGTCTTTTGATGGTTTATGGTGTCTATAGTTTTGTCCACATTCCTATTGATGCTTTTCCAGATGTAAGTTCTACACAAGTGAAAATTATTATGAAAATGCCCGGAGCTTCACCAGAAGAAATGGAGAATAGGGTTGTGCGTCCATTAGAATTGGAGTTACTTGGATTACAAGGACAAACTTCATTGCGTAGCACAAGCAAATATGCTATTGCAGATATTACCATAAATTTTGAGGATAGCATAAATGTGAATCTTGCACGGCAAATGGTGAGTGAGCGACTTACAACTGCTATGGCTGAACTGCCAGCAGGAGTAACGGGGGGATTAGCACCAATTGTTACGCCATTAAGCGATATGTATATGTTTACTATTGAGGGTAATATTAGCGAGGTAGAAAAAAGGCAATTATTAGATTTTACCATTCGCCCTGCATTACGTAGCATTAAAGGGGTAGCCGATGTAAGTAGCTACGGAGGTTATGCAAAAGCATATGTTGTGATTCCAGATTTTCATGATATGGCACGACTTGGAATCTCCATATCTGACTTAGAATCGGCTTTACGTGAAAACCTTAAAAATGACGGTGCTGGAATCATTAATAGACCGGGTGAAATGTATCTTGTAAAAATTGCAAGTGCAGCAACGAATATTCAAGATTTACAAAATATTTCTATGTATACTTCGCAAGGTTATGTACGTATTAAAGATTTTGCTCAAGTTGTTGAGAATCATAAAACACGTTTAGGTTTTGTTACAATCGATGGCGAAAATGAGACTACGGAGGGTATTGTACTTGGATTACGTGGGGCAAATTCTAAGAATACCATTACTATGGTTGAAAAAAAGCTTGATGAAATACGAGAGAATCTCCCAGATGGTGTGCAAATCAATACATTTTACAATCGTTCTGATTTGACACAAAAAGCTGTTGATGCGGTTATTAAGGTTTTGATTGAAGCAATTGTTTTGATTGTTATTGTACTATTTTTATTTTTAGGTGATTTGAGAGCTGCAGTAGCGGTAAGTGTTATTTTACCTCTTGCATTATCTGTGGCATTTGCTTTAATGGAAAAAAATGGTTTGACGGCTAACTTAATGAGTTTGGGGGGGCTTATTATTGCCATTGGAATCTTAGTAGATTCTGCAGTGGTTGTGGTTGAAAATGCGTTTGAAAGATTAAGTCATGAACAGAATTTAACGAAAATTCATACTATTTATCGTGCTTCAAAAGAGATTGCTCCATCAGTTGTAAGTGGAATTATTATTATTATTGTATTTTTTGTGCCAATTCTTACATTAGAAGGATTAGAAGGTAAGATGTTCGTGCCACTTGGCGAGACTATCGTATATGCGTTACTTGGTTCTTTGGTTTTATCTATCACTGTTATACCTGTTATGTGTTCATTTGTACTTAAATCTAAACCACATAAAGAAACCTTGTTATTACGTGCAATAGAATTTATATATTACCCTCTGTTAAAGTTCTGTTTAAATCATGGTAAAATTGTGATTATAGGTTCACTTGTATTTCTTGTTTTTGCTTTTTCATTGTTTCCCTATATTGGACGTGCCTTTATGCCTACACTTGATGAGGGTGATATCGTGTTATCTATAGAAACTACTCCCTCTACCTCTCTTCAAGAATCAAAAAACATATTGTTGACAATTACGAAAAAGATTAAAGAAGAGGTGCCTGAAATTGCAACTATTATTACAAGAGCTGGTGCTGATGAATTGGGATTAGATTTGGCTGGATTCTACCAATCTGATTCTTTTATTATTTTAAAACCAAAGGAGGAATGGGAAGCAAAAAGCAAAAAAGAAATAGAGGATAAAATACGTGCCGTAACTGAACAAATCAAGGGGGTAACTTTCATTATGACACAACCTATTGATATGCGTATTAGTGAAATGGTAACGGGAGTACGTGGAGATTTGGCTATTAAGATTTTTGGTTCTGATATTGTGGAATTAAATAGAATTAGCTCTGAAATTGCTGATATTTTACGTGGTATTCAAGGAAGTAAAGAAGTTTATACCGCTTTGAATAAGGGAGTTAATTATTTTTATGTAACACCGTATAGAGAAAAAATGGCACGCACTAACATTAGTGTTGAAGAATTTGCTAAATTTATGAAAAGCTCATTAGAAGGTTTATTCATTGATTATATTCCGCAAGGTTTTGCACGTATTCCCGTTTTAATACGTCAGTCTCAAGATATTGCTGATGATGTGTCTAAATTTCAGGGTTTAGAGTTAAGCTCTGAAGATGATTTGGTGGTCCCTATTAATTCTGTGGCTGAAATTAAAGCAGTAGATGGTCCAATTAGCATCATGAGGGAACAAAGTAGTAGAGTAGGGGTTGTGCGTAGCAATGTTGACAATAGAGACTTGGGGAGTTTTGTGGAGGAGGCTATGAGTAAAATTAAGGAGCAGATACAACTACCAGATGGTTATTCTATTACCTATGGTGGACAATTTGAGAATCAACAACGAGCGAATGCGAGATTTGGTACAGTCATACCTCTAAGTATTTTAGTAATTTTCTTTATTTTGTATTTTACCTTCCGTTCTATTACATTGTCTTTAATGATTCTATTAAATATCCCATTTGCTGTAACGGGCGGATTGATATCATTATATTTATCTGGAGAATACTTCTCCGTACCAGCAAGTATTGGATTTATCACGTTATTTGGTATTGCTGTGCTTAATGGGCTTGTTATGGTTGGATATTTTGTGCAGCTTATTAAAAGAGGGCATAGCGTGGAAGAAGCTGTGGAAATGGGGGCGAAACGTAGATTACGTCCAGTATTAATGACTGCTACTATTGCAGCACTTGGACTTGTGCCTATACTAGTTGGTGGTGGTGTTGGTAGTGAAGTGCAAAAACCCCTTGCTATTGTGGTATTGGGCGGATTGGCTACTTCTACTGCACTTACACTTCTTATTTTGCCACCAACCTTTAAAATAATTGCGACAAGATTTAAAATCATTAGTGGTGTATGATAGAGATGTCATGCAATCATGTTATATGATAAGGAGTAGATATGGTTAATTTTAATATATATTTTGATTCAAATGAGACTATAAATGATAGAGATTCTCTATTCTCAAAAATTGTTTATGAAAAAGAACATCAAATAAGTGGCTATTATAATCTCCCCTATGAAAATAGGGCATTGCAAGATTCTATGTTGTATATACAACATAACCAAGAAATATTTAAAGATTTAACACATATTGTGATTATAGGAATAGGTGGAAGTTCGCTTGGATTAAAGGCAATTGATACGCTTCTCTATCATCTGCCACATCGTAATGATATTTCATTGAAATTTTTAGAGCATACAGACCCCATAAAGATACAAAAATCTCTTAAAAAAATTCGTTTGCAAACGACACTTTTTATTGTGATTTCAAAATCTGGTATGACCATTGAAACAACTTCTTTAATGAAATATTGTATTTGGCGTTATAGTCTTTTAGAATCTTCTGCAAAAAAACGGCTTCTTATTATTACAGATGAACATTCCCCATTGCAAAAATGGGCAAATGATAATGATGTATATGCAATTAGTATTCAAAAGCATATCGGTGGGAGATTTAGTGTATTAAGTGCAGTTGGCATTGTGCCATTAATGTTGCTTGGTTACAAGGTTAATGAAATTTTGGAAGGAGCAAGGATATTGCAAGATTCTTTTTTAAGAAGAAATGAAGAGCATATTTTGCAAAAAGCTATTTTTATGGCAAGAAATCATAAGAATCTTGCAATGAATATTTTATTCTCTTATTCAAGTTCATTTCATGACTTTAATTTATGGTATGTGCAATTATGGGCTGAAAGTTTAGGTAAAATTGATTGTAATGGGCAAAAAATTGGATTAACACCAATTAGTTTAATTGGAAGTATTGACCAGCATTCGTTTTTACAACTTATTTTAGAAGGAAAAGCAGATAAAACCATTACATTTTTGGGAATCAACCAAGAAAGATATAATGAATTAAAGATTCCTAATTTATCTATGAAAGGATTAGAAGCAACAGATTTTGTCAATGAGATTCCATTTGCTAGACTCCTTGCCACACAACAAGCAGCGACTATGCGAGTCTTACAAGAAGACAAATTGCCGGTAGATTCTATACAGCTTGATTCCTTAAATGAAAAGAATATTGGAGCTTTAGTGATGTATTATGAATTATTGACTTCTGCTGTTGGATGTTTTTTTGATATTAATACTTATGACCAACCAGCAGTTGAACGTGGAAAGAAAATCCTCCATGAGATGTTGCGATAAATGCTATATTATAAAATATGTGCAATCTTATAATAAAATACATTTTTATAGTATGATAAATGTTGCATAATTTTTTTTAATACAATCATCATAAGTGTTAAAAATCCATATTAATGCTTACATAATAACGTCTGCCTTCTTGAATATAATTATAAAGATTCCCTATATCGGTACTATTATTACCGTATTGTATGTATTCTGCAAAGCTTTTATTGAGGAGATTATATACAGCAAAGTTTAGTCGTAAATTTTTGTTTATAGTATAATTCATTCCAAGATGTAGTAGGAAATATGGTTTATAGAATTTTCCTAATGCATCTTGTTGTTGTTGTGGGACGGATGGGGCTAATCCCCTAAATCTATTACCAACAGCTTCTCCTCTTATATAGGCTCCGAATTGCTTATAACTATATCCAAGCCTTATTGAAAATAAATGATCTACCGTATCAGTTAAAGGGCTGCCACGTAATACACCTGTTAATTGTTCGCTATGGGTAAAGGTATAACTTGCATCAAGTGTTATACCAAGGATTGGTTTCATGCCTACAAATACCTCTGCTCCTTGTATATAAGATTTATCTACATTTATCGCTCTGGTGCATCCAGCAGTTCCCGTAAATCCATTGCATATCATTGGATTCATATTGGTTGCCAATCTTTCTGAGCTTATTTTGTCAAAAAAGAGCGAATAAAAATATGTAGCACCCAACTCGAAGTAATCATTATCACTTAATAGTGTAAATTCAGCACTTAATGATTTTTCGGGACGTAGATTTGGATTCCCTAAAAATGCCAATTGCCCTTGATTTCCGAAGCCATACTGACCATCTATGAGCTGATTTAAAAATGGAGCCTTATATCCCATACTTACACCGCCTTTTACTACAAGCCAGTCTTCTATTGCATCCCATACAATATATCCCTTTGGTGATGTATTAAAACCATAAGTATCATTCCAATCTTCTCTAATACCTAGTGTGAGTTTTAGTGAATCAAGGATTTCCCACTCATTCTCGGCAAATAAAGATAGAGTATTTTGAAAAAATTGTGATGGATTTGCTACCATATCTTGCATCCAAGAAAACCAATATGTAGCACCAATAGTAAGGCTATTGTTGAAAGGTAAATCAATAAAAGTTTTATTTTCTACAATGATGTCCTTTCCAGCTATTTCTCTTGGCATATTTGGATTTGTATTTGTCATACGACCATCATTCCATGATTGATTGAATTGAATCGAATTATCCACACTTACGTTATTATAATATCCCTTATGAGATAAAATATAATTATTTCTTAATATAATATATTCTGGAGCTGTGCTTGTAAATAGCCCCAACTGTTGTTGATGATTATCATACCATTGTCTACCGTGTTGGACATCAAAATATATGTGATTATTTTCATTTGGATTATAGAGAATCCTTCCTCCTATATCATATATATGTGCCATAGTTGGATTTCCTATAAATCCAGGTGCAGCCGTTACCTGTATGCCTTGTAAATTTGTATAGGTGAAAGTTACATCGCTTGGTTCTCTAAAATAATACCTGCCTCTTAATTGCATACCTAGTGTATCTTTTATGAATGGAATTGTGGTAAATAAATTCGCTTGATATCCTGAACCATACTGTCTATCTTCATTTTGTGTGGTTTCTAATCCTACGCTCATACCAAATTTATCAATTTTTTTCTTTGTAATAATATTTATTACTCCTCCAATTGCATCACTACCATAAAGTGTGCTCATAGGTCCACGTATTACCTCTATTCTATCAATAGCAGAAATTGGTGGTAAAAAGCTTGTATCTGCTTGACTCCAACCAGCATTATTTGTATTTATATCAGCCCCTACATTTTGTCTTTTTCCATCAATTAGTATAAGGGTATAATTGCTAGGCATGCCTCTTATAGATATTTTTAATCCACCTGTTTTTCCTAATTCTGTGCCTATATCAATACCGGGAATATAACTTAATGCTTCTGCTAAATCTCTATGAGGTTTGTTTTCTAAATCTTTTCCACTAATAACTGTAATAGAGGCAGGGGCATCTTTTAACAGTTGTGCGGTACCCCTTGCTGTGGTTACTATGGTTTGCAATCTTTTTGTTTCATAATTATCTTGATTATGTGCGTTAGCATTGTTTTGTATGGCAATGTTTGGATTTGTGGTATTGGAATCTATGTTGTCTTGTTTCACATCATCACCAAAAACCCACATACCAAAGATATGTGATAAATAAATGCAACATACCATTTTTTTATATTTCATATTTTTTCTCCTAAAATTATTAATATTATTTTTATAATATAAAATATTACTATTATTAAAATTAATAAATCGTAAGTTTATATACCAAAAAAAAAAAAAAGATTTACGTTACTTTAAGTTACTAATTAGAAAAATATATTGTATTTATGGTTATTTTTAAATATATAGTTGTGATATATATAGATTATTTATAAAATAATTATTAAGATAATATCTAATAAATATATAAAACTTTATTGTTATATGTCTAAGATTTAAAAGATTGGCTGTATATGAAATTTTATTTTTAACATTTGTTTGCTATAAAGATTCTAATTTATTAAATTTGATATATGTAGTATATAGTTTTCATCATGATGACAACTATATATTTATGCCTTGACAGTATTATGTATTAGTATTATTAGAAGTAGTTATTGTTGTGATTATATACTATAATAATAGAAGTAATTATCTATAAAAGAAAATCATGTAAACATGTCGCATAGAGAACTGCTTCAAATTCTATAATTTCATAGATTGCAATATTATGTATGCAGAATGGATCATTTTTGCTAAAAGATATAGCATCTTCTTTACTTGTAAAACGCCCTATAATCAATCCCCCATCTTTAGGGTTTCTTGGTCCTGAAGCAAGCAAGATGCCTTTATCATATCCTTGTTGTAAATATGCTCTATGTGGAATCAAAAATTCTTCAACTTTTTGGAGTGGTTGTATATAATTGACTTTACAAACAAATAATTTTTTCATAGTATTTCTTAATATTTAAAAAGGTTTAATAATTGCTAAGATTACAATACCAATCATTAAGATTGTTGGAATCTCATTAAAAAATCGAAAAAACTTTTCACTTTTATATAGTGATTGCAGAAGTTTTTTGCGGTAGAATCCACAAGCAAAATGAAAAATAAACAAAAATATAACCAATAAAAGTTTGGCATGTATCCAACCACCGCTTTTCATTATATCTGGTATGCTAAATATAAGACATAATCCACTAATCAATGTAGCTATCATGGCTGGGTAACCTATGTAGTAATATAATTTCTTTTCTTGGATTGCTACAATATGTTTAAAAGCCGTGTTTTTGTATTGTTGAGCATGATAAACAAATAATCTTGGTAGATACAATAACATTGCCATCCATGTAATGATAGCAATGACATGAAAGGCTTTGAATTCATTGTAAAATTCAGACATGTATATCCTTAACTTTTGTAATTATTGTAGAATGAAATTCTAACATAATAAAGTCAAACAACTAGTAATTGTCATATTATTTTGAAACCATGGTATTTACATGGAGGAAAGCTTTTGAATAATATATAAAGAAGCATTGTATTATTCTAACTGAATGTAGCAATAAGGCTACTCATAGTTATACATGATATTCTGTTGCAGAATGACTTGAAATGGATTGTTATTGATATGAGTTTTAATCTCTTTTTTATGTTTTATATGTTGTATACTCTATACATACATTGAAATTATGATTTCTTATATAAAACTTATAGACGAGAAAACTCATGCAAACAATTTGTGTAATTTAAGATATTGTATGACTATATTTTTGATTCTATAAAAGTTTTCATGTCCGCAACAATCTCATCAATGCTTCGCTCCCCATCGATAGTTTTCAAAATGCCTGCTTTGTTATAAAAATCTTTTATTGCTTGGAGTGGTTCAAGATATACTTTCATGCGATTTTTAAATACTTCTGCATTATCATCAGCACCTCTAGCACGTCCTAATACTCTATCCTTAGCAGTTTCTTCACTCACCTGCACTTCTATTACACTCATAAGTTGTATATTAGAATCTTGTGCCAAAACCTTATCGAGCTCTATCATTTGCTCAACGCTTCTAGGATATCCGTCAACAACAATAATATTTTTTGTTGAATTATTGATGGCATTGATAAGAGTTTTTACTACAATATGTAAAGGGACTAGATTCCCAGCACTTGTAAAACTTTCAATAAGCTTACCTTGTTCACTACCACTTGCTACTTCAGCTCGCAATAAATCTCCTGTTGAATAATGTACAATATTCGTATTTGCTTGTGCAATTCTTTGTGCATCTGTGGTTTTACCGCTACCAGGTGCACCAATAATAAGAAATAATTTTTTCATAACATCTCCTTATTTTGTATGATTAATTTTGATATGTAATTCATTAAGTTGTGTGTGTGATATGGGACTTGGAGCGTTCATTAATGGACAATTTGCTCTTTGCGTTTTTGGAAAGACAATAACATCTCGTATACTTTGTGCGTTGCTTAACAGCATAACAAGTCTATCAAAACCTATTGCAAAGCCACCGTGTGGTGGTGCACCGTATTGTAATGCCTCTAATAAAAAGCCAAATTTCTCTTTTGCTTCCTCTTGTGAAATTTCTAGCAATTCAAAAACCTTGCTTTGTATTTCGCTTTTATGGATTCTAATGCTTCCTCCACCTAGTTCTACTCCATTTAGAACTATATCATAAGCAACTGATTGTATTGTTTCTTTGTCGGCTACATCTAAATCATCTAAGTTATGAATCTTTGGCATAGTAAAAGGGTGATGTAATGCTTTTATGCCCTCGTCAGTTTGTTCAAACATTGGGAAATTTATTACCCATAAAAAGCTTAATTTATTAGAATCTAAAAGTTGCAATTGAGAAGCAATCTCCAATCTCAATCGTCCCATATAATCCCATACTATACGCTTTTTACCTGCACCAAAAAATATAATATCACCTTTTTTTGCCTTTACTCTTTGTATTAGTTGTTGCAAAAAATGTGGTTGTATAAATTTAACAAGAGGACCTTTAAAACATATATCAATTTCATTGGTATCAAACGTTACACAATTCTCTTTAACTTGTATATAGGCTAATCCTTTTGCACCGAAATTCCTTACAAATTTTTCTAATTCAGATAAATTTTTTCGACTAAAGTGAGAATCTCCATTGGGTACACATAATGCTTTGAAACGATTGTTCTTAGAATCTCTAGCAATTTCTCTAAAAATATCATTACTTGATTCTGTAAATAAGTCTCCAACCTCAATAAGCTGTAAATCACAACGTAAATCTGGTTTATCGGTGCCATACATTTCCATAGCATCGTAATAATCCATTTTTGGAATCTTGTAGTCTATATTTTTACCACAAGCCCTAAATATCTCTAATATAAGGCTTTCGGCGATTTTTATAATATCATTTTCATTACAAAAGCTCATTTCAACGTCTATTTGAGTAAATTCTGGTTGCCTATCAGCTCGTAGATCTTCATCTCTAAAACATTTAGCAATTTGATAATATCGCTCGAAACCACTCATCATAAGAAGTTGTTTAAATAATTGGGGACTTTGTGGTAGGGCATAAAAACTTCCTTCATGAATACGACTTGGCACAAGATAATCTCTTGCTCCTTCTGGTGTAGCTTTTGTGAGAATTGGGGTTTCAATCTCCAAGAAACCATATGATTCCAAAAATTTTCTTGTTACACTAGCAATTTTAGAACGTAATGCAAAAATTTCAAAGTTTTTCTGACTACGTAAATCGAGGTAGCGATATTTCAATCGTAATTCTTCATTGACACTTGTATCACCTATAATAATAGGTGGTGTGAGTGATTTATTTTCTATAATGAGAGAATCAAGAATAACTTCGATTGCACCTGTTTTTAACTTGGGATTGTTTAATCCCTCTCCTCTTGCTCTCACTGTGCCTTTTGCTATTAAAATGTATTCATCACGGACATCCGATGCGGTTTTATGTGCTTTGCTGCTTGGGTCGGCAACAAGCTGAATTATTCCACTTCTATCACGTAAGTCAATAAATATTATTCCACCATGATCTCGATAGCTATTGCACCAACCACAGAGCCTTACCTCCTTACCAATATCATCTTTACCTAAATCCGTATTATAATGTGTTCGCATTATATTCCTTAAAATGACCTGATTGCATTTGAGATTCTATCATTTTTTATATAGAATCTCAATATCCTATCTATAGAAACTCACAAAAGTTTTATTGAAGTATTTTTTATTTTGTAATTTAAGCCGAATCTAGCTATTGTCATAAATTATTAAGAAAATAATATGAAAAATTTTAACAATATATTTTTATATTTTTTGCTATATTTGCTATAATTTCAAATTAATTAAAAGAAAGGCTTATATGGTACTATGTTTTCTTCAATGTAAATTATTGCAATTAATCTTGGTAATTTGTGGTTTTTTTACGTTTATATATGCACAAAATAATTATAGTTTAAGTGTAGTAGAGGGATTTAGTACACCAAATACAATTTATGCAACATCATCTAATATTTTTGTGGGTAATGCTAACACGACAATAGGAGACCAAAAAAAAAAAAAAGGTTTTATCAGTAAACTTGATAAAATAGGGAAAATAATCGACTTATATTATATAACAGACCTTGAAATACCACGTAGTCTTATTGTCGTAAATGATATTTTATATGTCATTAATGTTAATACGCTTTTGGGCTTTAGTCTTAGTACAAAAAAGCAGGTTTTACGATTAACAATCAATGGTGCTACATCATTAAGCGATATAGCAATGAAAGATGACTCTACTTTGTTGCTTAGCGATAGTGAATCTGGATTAATATTTGCTGTAGATTTGAAAAAGCGTAAATATTATATTTTTCTATCTATAGAAACAAATGCACTAGGGTTTCCAAACAATCTTGTTGTAAATGATGGATTTTTGTATATCACGACATCTACCACTGAAGGTAGCTCTATATTACGGACACACTTAGAAGAAAAAAATGTAGAGATATTTCATGAATTTGATGAAAAACTCTATAACATTGCATTGACTAAAAATGGAGGAATAGTTATAGGTGGAAAAAATACTCAAGGTAGAGTAAAATTTTATAAGATTGTGCGTGGAGGGAAAATTTATGAAATTGATATAAATACAGAGCTTAATGTATTTTCGGATTTTTTTATCGACAATATGGTTTTGTGGATTCCTGATAGTATAAACGATAGAATCTTGAAAATCATTGCAGAATGATATTTTGAAGATTCTATTAATGATATTAAGGGTTTATAATGGGAGCATGATGAAATATAATGATTTATGATATGATTCTATATAGTGTATGAGATTAATTTACAGTATTTTGTATATTGAAATATATGAAAATTCCACATATTTTCTATATTTTCCTAACTTTCTTGTGGTGGTATTTTTTGGTTTTTATAGATTTGATGATTTAGATTGCCTGTCTTAAATGATATAAAATATTATAATGCTACGGATTAGTGTGATCTAGAATTACTTCTTTATGGATATTGCCATCAAGGAAATAAATTTCTCTATGAGCATATTGTGCCATTTCTGGTTCGTGTGTTACCATAAGAATTGTTATGTGCATGTCTTTATTGAGTTTTGTCATTATTTCCATAACTTCATTACTTCTTTTGGTATCAAGATTCCCAGTTGGTTCATCAGCGAGTAAAAATAGCGGGTTGATGACAATAGCCCTAGCAATTGCTACCCTTTGACATTGTCCGCCACTTAGTTCGGAGCTACTGTGATTTGCCCATTGTGTTAATCCTACCATATCTAATGCTTCAAGGGCACGTTTTGTCCTCTTTTTTTTATTTACACCGCGATACATAAGTGGTAGTTCTACATTTTCAAGTGCAGAGGTACGTGGCAAGAGGTTGAATCCTTGAAAAATAAAGCCCATATAGTGACGTCTAAGTAGTGCCCTTTGATTACGATTAAGAGAGAAGACATCTACTCCATTAAAATAGTACTTACCAGTTGTAGCAATATCAAGACAACCTAAAATATTTGCCATAGTTGATTTGCCAGAACCAGAAGGTCCCATTAATGCGACAAACTCTCCTTGTTCCACATTTAAATCGACACCATGTAGAGCTTGAAAAACATTTTTACCTTTTCCATAAGTCTTTGTAATATTGTGTAGTTGGATAAAACTCATGATGTTGTACCGTATTATAAAATTATAAATTGATTCTGAAATTATATATAAATAAAAATAATATTTTATATTATTTTTATTTATAAAATTAAAACTTTTATATATTAAATATATCTTTACTTCTGTAAATTTATATTTAAATTATATTTATATTATATTTTTTATATATAAATAAAGATATTTAATTAATTATAATTAGCAGTTGACTACTAAAAATATATCATTTTATTTTATAGATAAAATGACTTTGTTACTAATTGTAATAATTTTAATTTCGTATGTGATAGGGCTTTTAAGAGAATCAATGTGTAAATATTATGTAGATGGAGATAAAATAATCTTATATTTTCTGTAAATGATATTGACAATTTAAAGAAAAACCATTACTATGTAAGGGTATCCTAAATTAAAAACTTAAAGTTTAGGATATTTTATTTTATATTTATAGAAAGGAATAACTATGTCTAAAAAAATGAAAGCTGCTATTGTAAAGCAATTTGGCGGACCATTAGTTGTAGAAGAGATTGATGTCCCTAAAGTGGGTGAGGGTCAAGTTTTGGTTAAAATAGAAGCATGTGGTGTATGTCATACAGATCTCCATGCTGTTGATGGAGATTGGCCTGTGAAACCAAAACTTCCTCTTATTCCTGGACACGAGGGTGTTGGATATGTAGTTGAAGTGGGCAAGGGTGTTAAGCATATCAAAGAAGGAGATGCGGTTGGAATCCCATGGCTTTATAGTGCTTGTGGGCATTGTGAGCATTGTATGGCTGGTTGGGAAACATTATGTGAAAGTCAGCAAAATGGAGGATATTCGGTCAATGGTGGTTTCGCAGAATATGCGTTAGCTGATGCTAACTATGTTGGTATTCTTAAAAAAGATACCAATTTTTTAAATATTGCTCCAATTCTTTGTGCAGGTGTAACTGTCTATAAGGGATTAAAAATGACAGAGGCGAAACCTGGTCAATGGGTTACTATCTCTGGTATAGGTGGATTAGGACATTTAGCTGTGCAGTATGCAAAGGCTATGGGATTGAATGTTGCGGCTATTGATGTAGCAGATGATAAGCTAGAGTTGGCAAAAAAATATGGTGCAACTGTAGTGGCAAATGCAAAAGAACTAGGTGAGCAAGGCACTATTGATAAAATCAAAAAAGAAACTAATGGTGGAACACACGGCGTATTGGTAACTGCTGTGCATCCAATTGCTTTTAAACAAGCTGTTGGTGTCGTTAGAAGAGGTGGTACTGTAGCTATGAATGGATTGCCACCAGGTGAATTCCCTGTAAATATTTTCAATATGATTTTAAATGGTGTAACTATTCGTGGTTCAATCGTTGGGACACGTCTCGATTTGCAAGAAGCTATTAATTTTGCTGAAGAAGAAAAAGTTCATGCTCATGTTGCCCCTGCAAAACTAGAAGATATAAATGACGTGTTTGCAAAAATGAAAAAAGGGCAAATTGATGGTAGAATGGTTTTAGATTTTAGGAATAAGTAATATTTCTAAACTAAAATTGTTTATTTTTTATTGTTGCTCTAAGTGAATAATAGTATTCCTTATTTTTTAAGTAGGGATACTATATCTTTAATTTACATAAAAAAAGATTCAATAATTGATTTTTTACAATTTACATTAATAATTCATTAAAGATTCTCTTATCTACAGTTATATTAATTGCATTTATGAAATATCCTTCTCAATTTTATGGTTTTTTATAATCTTTATTAAAAAGCACAACGATATTATGATTTAAGTTATCATTTTTAATATAAAGGTATTTATATGATTTTTAAAAGAGTATTTATATGTTTGCTACTATTTTTTTACAACAAGGATTTGCAGATATGAGAGATGATTTTTTTAGAGCACTTGAACAAAAAGATATAAAAAGAATGAAAATACTGCTTGACAAAGGTTTTGATATAAATACACAAAATAATCAAAAACAAAATCCAATACTATTAGCCACGTATGCTAATGATATAGAGCTTGTTCAATTCTTATACGACAATGGAGCAGATGTAAATGCAAGGGATAGGAATCTTAACTCTGCTTTTTTATATGCTGGGGCAAATGGACAACTTGAGATTTTAAAGATTATTTATAAAAAAGCAAAAGTTAATGAAGTTTTTAATTATTATGGTGGTAATGCTTTAATACCTGCATGTGAAAGAGGGCATGTTGAGACAGTGAAATTCTTGTTAGAGAGTACTAATATTGATGTTAATCATATTAATAATTTGCAATGGACTGCCTTGCTTGAGGTTGTAATATTAGGAAACGATTCAACAAATTATGTAGAAATCACTAAACTTTTGCTTAAACATGGTGCGAACAAATATATTAAAGATTCTAGAGGTTTGCGTGCTATTGATTATGCAAAACAGAAAGGTTTTAGCAATATTGTAAAACTTCTAGAATAATATATGTCCTATGCTTGTTTAAAATTTATTTCTAAGCAGGAATATACTATGAATATTTGAATTTATAATTTTTATCTAGTAGAATTTGTAAAATACTATTAAACAATAAGTTCATAAAATTTTTGTAAATGTTGTAGATTGAGTGAATGAATTACTTTTTTGAATCGACCTTATGCCAATGAAGCGACACCGTGATTCAGTAAATCTATTTTGAATGTTATTAAAACCAAATAATGTATCAGATTATCACATAGAGTAATTTAAAAGTAATAAATAATTGCAATGAATCTTATTTTTGTTTCATCAACACAAATAAACATAATTTTTTATAACAATATATCTTATTATTTCAAATAAAATTATATGAATATTTATATGATACATCAGTTTCTCTGATTATTTAATTTGTGCTGCTACTTCTTGTGCAAAATTATCAATCTTTTTCTCAATACCTTCACCAAGTTCAAAATTAACAAATGAGGCAATTTCTATTTCATCGTTAATCTCTTTGCTTTTTTGTTCAATAAATTGCTGAACGGTTTTTTTATCATCTAGGGTATATGCTTGTGCAAGTAATGTTAATCTCTGATCTAATATAGTATTATCAAGCATGAATCTTTCAATTTGTCCAGCAATAATTTTATCCCAAATTTGCTCTGGTTTGTTTTCTGCTTTTAACTTTGTACGCAATTCTTCTTTTTTCTGTTCAAGGATAGATTCTGTAATTTCGCTACGGCTTACATAAATAGGAATATGATGTAATGGTTTTTTTAATCTTGCTAATTCTTCATTTTCTTTTTCAAGTTCAGCAATAATGGCAATTTTTTCTTTTGATACTATATTTGAATCGAGATCCTTATAGCTTATATATTTTGGTTTCATTGAAGCAACTTGCATGCTGAGATGTTTGGCTAATTCTTGTACAGGCTCTAAATTGGCAGTATTTTTTAAATTTACCAAAGTAATAGCTCCAATTTTTTTATTATGATGTAGATAACCATTAACAATTTGATTTTGACCACAAACAATAGTGGAGATACGTCTAATAACAATATTTTCTCCAATAATTGCTATTTTTTGTTTTAGATATGTTTCAAAGATTTCTCCGTTGATTTGTAATTCCATTAAGCTTTCTGTTGTATTAAGGCTACGTTTGTATGCTAAATCCAAGACATTTGCTACTAATTCTTGGAATGCTTCATTTTTTGCTACAAAATCTGTTTCAGAATTAACTTCTATTAATGTGGCTTTTGTGAAATCTGGCGAGACTTTTAGGGCAATAACTCCTTCTGCTGCGATTCTATCGGCTTTTTTTGCTGCTTTGCTTAGTCCTTTTTTACGTAAAAGCTCTATTGCTTCTTCTATATTTCCTGCACATTCTTTTAAGGCATTTTTGCATTCCATGATTCCAGCATCAGTTTTGTTACGCAATTCTTTTACAAGTTTGGCAGATATTTCTTGTGTTTGTTTTTGTGCTTCTTTTGCAAATTCCTTAGCTTCGTCTTTGAGATGCTGTGCAGCGTTTGCTATAGCTTCAGTTGCTTGTTTCAAGGCTTCTTTTGTTGATTCTTTCATTCTATTCTCCTTCTTCATGTTCTACTAGAATATCTGTATCTTTATTGTTTAATTCAGCCAACATAGCTTGTTTTTCTTCTTCTGCGACCTGAATCTCATCAATAACTTGAGTGTATTTATTTTCATCTTTTATTCCGTGCATTTCTCTTCCTTCTGTAATTGCATCACTTATTTCTTTACAAAAGAGTTGGATAGAACGTATGGCGTCATCATTGCCTGGAATAGGGTAATCAATTAAGTCTGGGTCGCAATTTGTGTCAAGTGGTGCGATTACAGGAATCCCCAGCTTTCTAGCTTCTCCAACAGCAATTTTTTCTTTTAAGGCATCAATGATGAAAAGCATATCAGGTGTTTTGCTTAAATGTCTCATGCCGCCAAGATATTTATTGAGCTTTTCTTTTTTTGTTAAAAGCATGAGTCTTTCTTTTTTTGTTAAAAGATCGATTTGTCCTGTCGATTCCATTTCTTCAATAATTTCAAGTCTTCGCACAGATTTTTTAATGGTGCTAAAATTTGTAAGCATACCACCAAGCCAACGATAGTTAACATATGGTGCATTCACTTTTTCAGCATATTCTCGCAATGTATCGCTTGCTTGTTTTTTTGTGCCAACGAACATAATTATCTTACCCTCGCTTGCAGCTTCTCTGACAATATTATAGGTATAACGAAAATAACGTAATGTTTTTTGTAAATCTATAATGTGTATATTTTTACGAACACCAAAAATAAATTTTTTCATTTTTGGATTCCAACGTCTTGTTTGATGTCCAAAATGCACACCACATTCTAATAAATCTTTCATAGTAACCATAAATTCTCCTCAACAATATATAATATTTTGTGAATTGGTTTATCCACCATGCTCATTAACTACTGAATATGAAATAGATTTTATTCTTGTAGCAACCAATTTGTTAGGATTAGCATGTGAGTTTTCACAAGCTTATATTATACAGTAAAATGTTGAATTATGAATGAAGTTTTGTGTACCACATTAATTGGATTTAAACATAAAAGGCAAATTTTGCACAAAGAACGATGAAAAATCCAAAAATTAGGGCAAGTGGGTGAATAATCTTTGCCAATGGATTACGTCTTTTTATAAAAAATCGAAAACTTAAGGAAATAATTACCATAATAACAATGAATGTGGCAAACAATACTTTTAACATAAGGAGTTGTTGCAATGCTGTATCAAAGAATCCTTTTTCAATCCCAACATAGTGTGTTATCATAGCACCACCTGTTATTACCAAAAGGAATAGGCATAATGGCATTATTTTAACGCCACGACTAGAAATAGCATAAAAAAATTTATTTACTATTTCTTCACTAAAATATTTTTTAATGACACTAAGTAAAATAACATCAGTAAAGATAAATCCCAAAAAGATAATCGCACAAATTAAATGTACAGTCAAAAATAGAGGGTATAAAGTATCCAAAATCATGCTCCTATCAAGATAATTTAGAGGTTAAATTTTATTGCTACTATAATTTTGGTTATAATACCTAATCTATTGTTATATTTTGATTGATATATGTTAAGCTTTGTGATTGTTGTGTTGTATGTTTTTTTTTGTTTTTAGCAATATTTAACATAAACTATGCCATAAGTAACAATGAGAAGTTATTTTTGAAGCTAAATATAAATGGTTTTTCAAAAAAACGTTAAACAAATAGAATGTTTAATTTACATGCCAACAAAGTGAATGCGAAAATGTGATCGTGTTTTTTGTTTATGTGGTTAAACGCAATATAGCACTTGTTATATGAAAAGTTGTTTCATTTTTTATAATATTTTATTTTCCATCGAGTCCAAATGCTCTCATCATACGAAAAAATACTTCGGTATTATCCATGACGCCTTTAAAATATTCGCTCCCGTTTCCTTCACTCATTAGAATCACATCATCAGCTGTATGCACCTCTTGGTCTTCATGACTTGGAATATTGCCTTCATACTCTACTCCTTCTAAATTTGGATTTGCTACATATATCCAGTTTTTATTGATAGTGGGTTCACTTGGGTATTTTCTTAAATTATAATAAGCTTTATAATTTGGATGATTAGCGTATTGCACTGCAAGAGTAATTTCTGGATCTGGGTCATCTGGGAATCCATCGTTATCTTTATCTTCAAAAGTGGGAAAGACAGAATCACTATATGTTCGAATCGCCTCTCTATTTGTTTTTCCATCTAACTCATGATATGTACCTGTGATGCTGGCACTATGGGCATGATCTGCTACAACTATGATAAGCGTATCTTTGTGTATAGTAGCGAATTTTTTTACAAAAGCTACCGTTTTATCAAATTCAATAGTATCATAAGTTGCTCTTTGCCAATCCATTTTGTGCAATTGCTTATCAATGCTTGCTGCCTCTATCATTAAAAAAAATCCATCTTGATTCTTGCTTAGAATTTCTAAGGCTATCTTGCTCATTTCTAGCAGAGTGGGTTGATTGGGAAATTTTCCTAATACTTTTGGATTCTTTAATATTTCTCTGTCTAAATACACGTTTAAATTATCATTATGAAAAAGCCCTAGAATCTTATGTGTATCGCCATGTTGTTCTAATGCAAATCTATCGTATACAATTTGGTATCCCGCATCTGTATACAATTGTAAGAGATTTTTGGAATCTTTCCGTTTAGAATCTATATTATCTTGTGGTATAAAATGTTGTAGTCCACCTCCCAAGATGACATCTGGTTGTACTCTAAGCATATCAAGGGCTATAAAATTTTGTTCCTTTCTATTTCTCGTATGACTAAACATGGCAGCAGGAGTCGCATCAGTAATATTAGCAGTACTTACAAGCCCTATTGATTTTTTAGTTTTTCTTTTTGATTTTTTAGTTTTTCTTTGTAAAATTTCAATGATATTTTCTATTTTTGGATCATCCAATGGATCTTTTGTGCTATTGGCATAGACACCCATTGCTTCTACTGCACTTTTATGCCCCGTGGCGTAAGCAGAAGCACTATTGGCAGAATCTGTTGTTAATGAGTCGTATCCAGAAGTTGTAATTAGTGCCATTCTATCAAGTTTTTCCATTTCTAAAACATCATTATATTTACCTTCCACAATACCCTTTGATAAGATTCTTGCCATTTGTTTTGCTTGTAAACTCATACCATCTCCAATTAATAAAATGACATTTTTAGCCTTTTTTTCTGCATACTGTGCAATCACATTGTAATGTATTTCTCGTGTGGTATTATTGGCTTTAACAAGTATTGTTATTTTTCCTATTTGTTTAAAACTCACATTATTTATGCGATACGATACTGTGTTGGAATCTTTACTGATTATTGCCTTTTTATTAAAAAATTTTTGAGCATCTATACCGTTTATTGTAATCTCTAAAGTAGTTATATATTGCATATCGCTTTCAACTAGAAAATCAAATCTTTGTCCAGCTAAAAATTTTGCGTTATTGATAGGAAATATTTTTAATGGTTGTTGTGATATGTCTTTTGCTTTTGTTATAGTTATAAATATTGCGACTATAACTGTGGATATTATTATATTTTTCATCTACTATTCCTTAAAAATTTTATTCATTAGGTTATGATAAAGCGAACTTGATAAAATAGAAAATTATAAAAATGTTTTGTAAAAAGAAAGATGCCATTTTGTAAAGAGTGTGTAAAACAATTATTTATGATTGCAAATTTTATAGTAATCATATATTTGTAAGTTTATGTTTTATAAATTATATCTATGCTAGGTATAATTTGAGCTGTGCATAAAATATAATAATAGTTTTCTAGCAATATAATATTTTTGGATAAAATCATAGTTATTTATTGAAAAATGAAGTTTGTAGGGGGATTGTTGATGACAATAGCCAATATAATAAATACAATAGAATATAAAATGGGGTCTTGTGCATTATGTGCCTTAAGACATTCCAAAAAATATGGTAAAGCAAATCTTGCTATATTAAACAATGAATATTGTGAAAAATACTACGGGGGGGGGGGGGCAAACCCTATAATACATCAGAGATTGCAAGTATTATAGAATCTTTTGAAAAGCAGCATATAAACTTAAGTTTATTCGAAAAATTCAAGCTTGTATGGAGACTTAGAAAGATCAAAATTCTCCACAGAATCTACGAAAATATATATAAACGTATTCTACATGTTTTTCCGCAATTAAAACAAATATCTTATCCTATTACTAGCTCAAATGATATTGCTATTGAATATGGTATAAAAAATAGCTTTATTTATCGTCTAGGATTGCTTATACAGAATCACCAAAGAAAACATAAACCACATCATTATTTATATAATATCAATAAAGAAATACAAAGATTCCAAAAAGTAAAGCTACTACAATCTATACTTAATAATGTTATATATGGTGCGACATCTACCATTAGCATACAAGATATGGGGATTATAAATATTGATTTTTTTACATACGATTGCACGGATGTAGCCGAGATAGAGAGTATAGGAAGGGGAAAAATTAATTTGTTAGATTCTAGAGATAAAACCATAGAATTTATCATTATTCATTTAGATTCTATACAAGCATGGCTACAATCTGATGCATTTAGGACACAATATTTTAACAATAAACACCCTTATCCACCATTGCTCAACCCAAAGCAAATAGATTATAAAAATTTAGATGCAGAGATTGCGTGGGATTTAAATATCCCATTACCACAAGATTATGAGTTTGTCGCTATTACACGTGGATTACAAGGGCATTCAGCATTTCATTCATTCCTCAATGTGCTTTTTGATGTATCATTTGCTATGGCTGGGGAGAGGTATGGTGATTCTATGACAAGAGTAGCTTATCTCTCATGGTATCGACAATTAGTCCAAAGGACTGGAAATGGACAAAGGAAACATATTCTTTTTTTGGTTAATATAGTAGAGGAGGTGGGTGTAGACAAAGAGAAATTGGGATATTTATGTTGGGAATATAAAGAGATTTTTTGTCTTGTTAGGGATCCAATATCACGTATAAAATCTGGGGCAAATCATAGTGGGTGGACAGAGCATAGTATAGAGCAATTTAATCTTACCTATGACTGTGATACAGTAGTGCAATATTGGATGAGCTATGCGAATGGAGTAAATAGTGGTAGCAGTGATAAGCCAGATTTAATGTGGTCTATACAAGAAGGCAATTTATTGCAACCTGTATGGCTTTATATAGATTCTTATTTTATGCCGATACATGGTAAAGTACATTATATCGATATGAATGAGATTATAGGGGTAAAAACCATTGAAACTATGCAAAAAATAGCGACACAATTTGGTGTAAATATGCCAAATGATACAAGCATATTTTTAAACGAAGCAGGAGGCATTGTGGGCTATATGCTTATGGGAAAAGATAAGATTCTGTATATTCATGAAAGTGATGTACAAAAAACAAATCGTAGTGATGATAGCTTGCATTTACATGATTCCATTAAAGTATATATTACACATTGTATGAGTAAAAATCTTAAAGATTTAGTTATTGTTGATTCTCTATTTTTAGAATCTAAAAAATTTCAGAATTTATTTATAGCAATGACACAAAAAGATTTGGAGTCTCTGCAAAATAACCCTGTGCTTTTCAATGTAACAAAGCAGTATTTGCAATTTCTCATGGTAGCACTAGAAAAAAGAGTGGCGATTGAGGAAGCTAAAAAGCTAAATGATACACAAATTCTAGATTTCTTGATGAAACAAAATAAACTAAAGGTGCTTAAAGATATTTTAGACAAAGAAACTGCTAGGATTAAGAGATTGCGTCCAGATATTGTAAAATCATGGAAATCCTATCAAGCTTTTGAGAAACTCTGTAAAGATAATAATATTGCATAATTTATAGAATCAAAATACTCAAATAATAAGTCAATAATTTATAGAATCAAAATACTCAAATAATAAGTCAATAGAATCACTATTGATACCACATAATCATCAAATATTATATAATCGTGGTAAGATATGTTTGTTGTGATAAGGGTGATTTATGATACAACGAGGTAGTTTTATGCAGAGACAAGTAGTGCATGTAATCCTTGTAATGACAAATTCTACTTTTTGTAACCTTATTACTCTATGACTGAATAAGATATGTTTTTATTCATAAAATAATTACTTTTTGTTATTATAATAAGCATTATATCTTATTTCAAGGAGTTGCATAATGAGATTGTTACGGTATTGCATTTTATTACCAACAGTGGCTACATTAGCCTATTCCCAAACATCTGGTTTTTTTATAAGTGGTTTAGCGGGATTAACTATTAGTCATGCCCAAAAAACGCTTAATTATGATGGCATAGCATACGATTGTCCATTTATTAATTGTAGTAATACTGGACAAGGTTTTCTTGATGGTCCAGTACGTGATGAAAATACGACATATAATAATTTCTTGTTGAGTCCAGATTTTGGGGCACGTGTCGGATATTTGATAGCATTTCATGAGGGTTTAATGGGGATTCGTTTATACGGAACATTTAATTATGGACGGTATAATGTTGGAACATATGCTGATGATGTCAATAGTGGTGCATTAAGTAGCGAACGAGTTTATTCGTATATGGGGTTTGGGGGAGCTATTGACTACATGTTATTTTTTAACTCTACGGGCGTGTTTGGGGGTATCGGCTATGAAGTATTAAAACTTCAACAAGATAAACTTCCATTACATGCTCCTTACCTTAATGTTGGTGTTGTTTTTTCATTTGCTAAAGGACATTTAATGTTTGAGATTGGCACTAAGATTCACATTATAGCATTTGATTACAATCACTCTAACTTACCCAATCAAAGAGTGATAACCGAAGAAACCAACAGATATGTAGATACAACAAGACTAGAACGCACAGATACAGTACGTAACTATACACTATACACCGCATTAACGCTTAAGCTTTGATGTAGTATGAGTGATAAGATTATTTGATAAATAATTGAATAAGTATATTATGCTTATGTAACTAAGGATTAACATGAAAATCGCAAAATGTATAGGACTACCCCTAATCTTGACTACATTAGTCTATTCGCAAACTTCTGGATTCTTTGTAAGTGGTATTATTGGTTGGAATACAAACACATCAGAACGTAAAGAAAAAGTAAGTGGTGATACAATGGTGTATATAGCAGGACAAGGTTGGGTAAATACAGGTATTCATGTTTCACTATCAGGAGATGAAAGCAAATCCACCTTTAACTTTGCCTATGGGGCTAGAATAGGATATGTCTTTGCTATAAATGGTTATAATGCGTTGAGATTCTATGGCACATTTATGGCCGGTGATTATATGCTTGGGCTTGATAACCATAGTGAATATGGATTTGAGAAGAAAAAGTATTATTTTATGCAAGCTGGCGGAGGCATCGACTATATGCTTTCATTTTCTCAAGCTACAAATTCATGGGGGATATTTATAGGGGGTGGCTACGAATATGGATTTGGAGAGTTGATTGCTAATGGGTTAAAGGCATATAATGGTAAAATTTCTACGCATATTCCTTTTATAAATGCAGGATTCTTTAAGGCTTTTGGTGCGGGTAATGTAAGCTTGGAATTTGGTATTAAAGTTCCTTTTGCAACGTTGCTTTCCACTAATGAACACACTACAAATGAGATTGTATGGAGTGGAATAGGAGTAATATTGGCAGATAATTTTGAGCGTCAAATCAAAGCAAGCTATAATATGCAAGGCTACACGGCACTCACAATTAAATTTTAATATTTTATCATTGTTGGATTCCAAATGTGTTAATGGTTTAGCAAAATAATCATTTATTCTACTTCTATACAATAAGCTTTCTATGTTTTTTACTATGACAATGGAACAATGCTATCTCATCGGCATGTCAATAAATATGATATTGGCTATAATAAAAAGGCTATTTGTCAAAGATTTTACCGTAAATATAAAAAATGAGGAGTGATTGTAGTAGAGATATATTGCATAGAATCTCAATATTGTAGTTTTTACTCTGTGTATCTATTCATATGCTATTCTCTTTTAGATAATCTTTCATATTGCGATCTAGCCGGTATATCAATATGTATTATTCAACAATAAGATTATATTGTAAAACATCAGCAATGTGTTTAATCCTTTATATCATATAAACCTTCTATTCAAATCTTTATCATTATTTACATAAAACATAAAAGTTCAAATAAGCCTATTCTACATTCCATACAAGTATGATATATGTTTGATGTTGTATTGCTATACATATAAAGCGGATATGTGATACAATGCTCTTTGTTGTACAGTTTTGTTTGCCATGATATTTTACCCATTGACTCTTTTTTTTTTTGGTAAGATGCCAACCATATATAATTGTTAGGTATGAATTGTACCAAATAATGTGATTTATATAGATTTTGTGATTGATTATTCTCAATAGTACTAAGTCTTATAAAGTATTGTGATATGGACAAAAATAGAAAATCTGTATGTTATTATTTGTGTATTTTTTTTGTTTTTACATTTGCATTTTAATAGCATTTGGTATATAATATGACCCGATTCATTTTTAAATGTAAAGGAGAAATAATGTCTCAACAACACATCAAAAAAGTCGTGTTAGCTTATAGTGGTGGGCTTGATACGAGCGTGATTTTAAAATGGCTTGGGGATACTTATGGGTGTGAGGTGGTTACTTTCACCGCAGACATTGGGCAGGGCGAGGAGGTCGAGCCTGCACGAGAGAAAGCCATCAAGCTTGGCATAAAGCCTCAAAATATCTTTATCGAGGATTTACGCGAGGAGTTTATACGCGATTTTGTATTCCCTATGTTTCGGGCAAACACCATTTATGAGGGTGAATACCTGCTAGGCACAAGTATCGCGCGTCCATTAATTGCTAAGAGACTTGTAGAAATCGCTAAAGAAGTGGGAGCGGACGCCATAGCACATGGTGCGACAGGCAAGGGTAATGATCAAGTGCGCTTTGAAATCGGGGCGTATGCACTCAATCCAGATATAAAAGTCATCGCCCCTTGGAGGGAATGGGAGCTAAATAGCCGTGAAAAGCTCCTATCTTACGCAGAATCTGCAGGTATCACGATAGAAAAAAAGCAAAATAAATCCCCCTATTCAATGGACGCAAACCTCCTACATATCAGCTATGAGGGGCAGATTTTAGAGGACCCAAATGTCGCACCAGAAGAGGATATGTGGCGGTGGAGTGTGAGTCCTAAGAATGCCCCCGATACACCCACTATCATCACTATCACTTTTGAAAAGGGCGATGGCGTAGCGATAAATGGAGAGAATCTAAGCCCAGCGGCATTTTGGGCTAAACTTAATGAGCTAGGCGGGGCAAATGGTATCGGACGCTTAGATTTGGTGGAAAATCGCTATGTAGGCATGAAATCACGCGGCTGCTATGAGACACCCGGTGGGACAATCTACCTCAAAGCCCACCGTGCGATAGAATCTTTATGCCTTGATAGAGAAGAGGCACATCTCAAAGATTCTCTAATGCCAAAGTATGCCGAGCTTATCTATAATGGCTATTGGTTTTCTCCAGAGCGAGAGGCATTGCAGGCATTAATCGATAAGACACAAGAGAAAGTAAGCGGGAGTGTGCGACTAGAGCTGTATAAGGGCAATGTAACCGTGCTAGGTAGAGAATCTAAAAACTCCCTCTTTAATGCGGCATACAGCACTTTTGAGGAAGATAGCGTGTATAATCAAAAAGACGCTGCGGGATTTATTAAGCTTAATGCCCTAAGGTTTATCATCGCCGGGAAGGCGAAAAAATAGGGCGAAAAAGTAAGGCAAAAAATAAGACGAAACAATACAAGGATAGTAAAGAAGTGAAAATTTTAAAAGTCATACATGGATTTCCACCTGATTTTATGGCTGGAAGCGAAGTGTACTCACATACATTATGTCAAGAATTAAGCAGACTTGGACATGAAATTTTTATCTTTACACGTATAGAAAATGAATTTTTGAAAAGCTATGAGGTTATTGATGAGGTAGTGGATTCCCTGCGTATTCGTCGCATTAATAAGCCCAAAGATTATAGCTATAATGATAAATTCTATGATGAAAACATAGATGAGGCTTTTAGGCAGTTTTTAGAAGAGGTGCAGCCAGATATAGTGCATTTTGGGCATATTTGTCATCTATCTATAAATCTTTTAGCCATAGCAAAGGCATATCATAAGAGGATCGTTTATACTATACATGATTTTTGGCTTTTTTGTGTCAAGGGACAGCTTATCAATGAAAAGATGCAAATCTGTTCTGCTCCAAGTATAGAATCTTGTAAGCAATGCTCACCGTATAAACCAAAAGATTATGAAGTGAGAAAAAATCTCCTTGCTTTAGCTAGAATGCGTGAATGTGTGGATATATTTATTGCTCCCTCACACACAGTGCGTGATTTTTTTATACAAAATGGCATAAATCCAGCAAAAATACACTATCAAAAATATGGCTTTAATACAGAATCTATTCATTACACCAAACGCATTTTTAACAAAGATTCTATAATACGATTTGCGTTTATGGGTCGCATTATCCCTACAAAAGGCATTAGAGTTTTGCTAGAAGCTTTTGATAGGCTCTGTGCTATCTTATCATCACAAAACACACAATTTCAAGATACATTGCCAGAGCTTAAGATATATGGTAGCTATGGATATGGGGTAAGGCGTCTTAGCACAAATCCTCATATACATTTTATGGGAGGTTATGAGAATGCGAAAATTACTACGATTTTGCAAGATATTGATGTTTTGATTGTGCCTTCTATTTGGCTAGAAAATGCTCCTTTGGTTATCCAAGAGGCATTTTTAGCTGGTTGTGTAGTAGTAACCTCAAATATTGGTGGTATGAAAGAGCTAGTATCAGAAAATGAGGGCTTTTTATTTGAAGTAGGTAATGCACAAAGTCTGTGTGATACGCTTTTAAAGATTATAAAAAATCCCAAGATTCTCAATGCCATACCAGATAATAGACATAAGGTTGTTAGCATACAAGAAGATAGTCAAAGAATTATCCAAATATATCAGAATCTTTTGGGGAGAGATTCTCCAACATTGCATAGAATTACCATAGATACCAATCCAGATACTTGTAATTTTAAATGTCAGATGTGTGATACGCATAGTATCTATAATACACATTTTGTAAAAAGTCGTCCTGATATGGATAGAAAGCTTTTGCAAGAGGCACTAAGGCAGGCAAAAAATCTAGGGGTAAAAGAGATTATCCCCACTACAATGGGAGAGCCGACACTCTATAAATATTTTGATGTTATTGTGGATTTTTGCTTACAGCATTATATAAAGCCGAATCTCACGACTAATGGCAGTCAGCTTTTTAGCAAAAAATACCCACAAAGTTATATACAAACAAAACTTCTCAAAGTCCTTAGTGATATAAAAATCTCTTTTAATAGCCTAGATTCTGTCATAAATGAAGATATTATGAGAGGCACACAGACTACAAAAATTATAGATTCTATACAAAGGCTTTGTGTTTTACGCGATAGCTTTGCACCACAAGTGAGCATTACTTTGCAAATGACTTTTATGAAAAAGAATATGCTATCTATAGAA
>CASFZH010000011.1 GCA_949299115.1 uncultured Helicobacter sp.
GGATTATTCACTACATAGTCAATATTTCCTGTATCATAGTATTTTTGATATTGTGGTTGAGCTTGTCCTGTATAGAGATTATAGAATCCAAAAGTATCGAGATACAAATACTAATTCGTCATGTTGAGGATATAAAATATCTGAAACATCTAAAATTTTAGAATCTAATAATACAGAATCTAGATTCTATAAATATGTCATATTGAACATAGCGAAATATCTAAGAATCTAGAATCTCCACTATGCATTCTATCAAGATTCCATAATCACATAAAGATAACCTTAAATACCTTATATGTTTCATTCACACGATGCTTTGTTACACTCAACATGACATTCTGAAGTCTATCCTCATGATTTATTTTATGATTCGTGTGATTGTTATTGTGATGTGTCTTAAATGTACGGAGGGTTTCTCCTCTTTCTTTATCCAAAACTCTTATTATGCTATATGATTTGCTCGTGTAGAGAAAAGAGATAGAATCTCAATAAAAGCTATCCTGGCTTTTATTGAGATTCTGTATAGTGAAATCATGAATAGAGGTTAAAGTCCTCTTTTGTGATACATTCGCATCTTGTAGATTCTATATGGAAGAATCATATAGAAATCAATACCAAGCACATACAAAGAGAGAATAAGAAAAATAGATAGATTAATAAATGGATAGGATTGATATAAAATGAATTTATCCAGCTACATATTTTCTCCCTTTCTCTTTTTTACTTTTATACTACAATGATTAAAAACAGTAGACATAACAATATATCAAATATAATCACAGTGCTTAATACAATAAACCATGATTTTATTACAATCTTTATTGTTTAACATAGCAATGCTTTATAGGTATTTTTGTGCTTATGGGTTGTTATGAAGTAAAATATTTTGATATACATTGATTGCTATAAACTCATAAAAAGGAAAGTGCATGGTAAATGTGAAAATACAAAATTGGCTCGAGAAACTGGACATAAAGCTGCAAGAAAGCTTTGCAGAATCTCTGAAAAAATTAGCACAAGAATTCCAAAAAGAACATAATATTGTAAATATTGAAAAAGTCTATGCACTACTTGGTATAAAAAAGCAATACATTACCTATTGGGAACAACATCCATACAGTACACAAGCAAAGACCAAAAAAAAAAAAATGTAATGCAATAGAAGCTGCTACCATATTATTTGCGCTCTCATCTCAAGAGAAAGAAAATCTCGCGAACAAAGCAGGTTTAACGCTTTACCAAGATTCTAATTTCCCTCTTTATTTGCAGACATTTATTGTCAAATCACAGAAAAAACATAAAACTATCTATACTGATTCATTACTTAGCGAAAGAATGTATAGACACATAAAATCGGGTCGTTATCTCACAAAAACATCTTTGCTTACTCTTACTATATCATTAGGATGTACAATAGATGAAATACATACAGTATTGCAAAAAGCGGGATATGTTTTATCAGAATCTATCGCCTTTGATATGGTGGTATTGTGGCTTTTGCAAAATACAGGTGGTAAAAAAGAAAAAGAACTCTTGCTTTATATTAATGATGTACTGTATGAATTAGAGTTACCACTTTTGATGACAAGAGATAAGTCATGATGAATTACCGAGTTTTGTTGATAACTTTTTATATAGTTATCACATAAATCATTATTCAAGGAGATGTTATGGATACACATAATAAAAATGATAAGCAAGAAAATAGTTTACAAAAGGATACAAAAGTAATGCACCAGATTCCTTTACAAGATTCTCCAAAAGACACGTATACATTAGAATCAAATGATTATCAAGGTATAGGGAAAAAGAGATTTGGACGATTGCTTGGAGATTCAGATGGGCAAGACACAAATCAAAATAGTGGTAACAACAAGGCATTTATTGATATTGTGTATGACACAATACATGAAGTCATTGGTGGGAGCAACCCAAACCAATTTTTTTTATTAACCCTCCCAGGTCAAGCACTCTCTGCACAAGATTTTGCGTATGATTATAAAAACAATGCTCCAAAGGGACCAACGGTAGAAGCCAATGAATCAAGGCTTGCGAATAAGCTTTTTGATCCTTGTCGTATAACGGGTGGTGATAATGGACTAACTCTCCCCTATCAATATCGCTCGGCATTAGACGCACTTTCTCCAAAGCTCAATGGCAAACTTGCCAATGCTAAGAATGAATTGCGTCGGTTGTTACTTTCTGAATACCCTTACGATTTTGGTGATAAAGTGCAGAAATCCTATACTTTACAAGAAGTCTTTTTTCGACTCTATGATGATTGGGTAGAGGCAATGCAAAAGTGGTCAGAGCTACAAAATAAGCAAAAAAAAGAGCTTAGGCAAAAATATCCCAATAACACACAAGAAGACAATATCAAATACAATGATGCTTATCTTGAGTGGTATGAAACGGTGGCAGAAAGTTATCTTAATGCCATCAATGAAAAAATGTCCAAGATTCTTTCTGTTTTTTCACCAAATGATATGAAGATTCTTGAAGGTATTCTTGATAGCGGTTCAGGAGCTGAACTACAACAAGCACGTCAAACTCTGACAAATACCGAAAAAATAACACCAGATGGTGGGTATGTCTATCCTGTGAAGCTTAATCCTACCAATTGGTTTGAATTGCTTACTACTTCTTTTACCCCAATTGATTTGCTTGAATCTCCAGCTGCTATTGCTACAAAGATGCAAAGTCTCTCTTCAAGAAGACTAAAATTAGCCGCACAAATAAATCAGCTTACCGCACTCATACCAAGCACTAAAGAAATACAAGATGCTAAAAAGAAAGTAGAGGATTCTCAAAAGACACTCAATGAGGCAAGAAAGGGGCTTAATGCCGCATATAGCGGGATTTTTGATGTAGCTTTAGATATTGCAGCCGTGATAAAGCCTGATAATGAGGATATGAAAAAAGTCTTAAACAAACTCGAAAAAAACGTTGATGACAAAGACAAACAAGAATCGGCAATTAAGACTATCATTGATAAACTTACAAGCGAAAATAACCAAGTTTGCACAGCACAACAAAATCTCCTTGATGCCTCAAGGCAGCTTACAGACTCTCTTGCCAAATCCATTCAAGAAAAGAATCTCAAGCAGCTTGAATCTGCTCTTATTCCATTAAAAGCACAACTTGAGGAAATTGATAGTCAAACACAAGCTTTGCAAGGTAAAATGCAAATAGCTTATAATACACAAGCAAATGATAGTAATTCACAAAATGATGTCACCCCGCCGGAAGTCCCAGAAGGCTATACGCAAATACTTATTCAAGAATCTATGTCTACTATGGAAAACGCAACTGAGCAAAAATCTTCCTCTGAGCAAAGCACAAGTGGAGCGGGATTTTGGTTTTTTGGGGGGAATCATCAAAATACTACAGCTTCAGATTCTTTTAAGAATGTAACAGATGATAAAGCTGCAACCATAGAAATAGGTATGAATATTGCAAAAGTGGGCATTGAACGTGAATGGTTTAATCCGGGAGTTTTTGCCCTCACTAAAGATATGTTTAATGTAACAACTTTAAAAATAGCCCCAAATCCAGAAACTCCATACACAGAAATAAACGATGATAGACTGGAAGCTATGAGTTCTTGTATATTCCCATGCTATCCCGTAGCTATGGTCATTGCACGTGATATTTCTATTAAGATATCTGGCAAAAAAGGTGATATGGAAAGCTTTGCAGAATCCACAGAAAATCATGCTGCAACGGGCGGAGGATTCTTATTTTTTAATGGTTCAAAAAGCTCTAGTAATTCTTCTTCAGATTCCGCTGTGTGCTCTAGTGCCACAGATAGCACAATTACACTTAAGTTTAGCACCCCACAGATTATTGGCTACTACCTAGAGGCAACGTCTGCTGATAAAAGCACATTTATTGATTCTATCTCACAAGATGAGGATAGGGCAGGGTTTGTAACCATAGAACAATTTGTAGCAAGCTATCGCAAAATATTAGAAGAAATAAAAAAACAAAAATAAGATAATCAAAAGTAAGGAGACCATCATGTTTGAGTTAAATGAAACACTTGCAAATACAATTTGTGCAATAATAGCTTTAGGATATATAAAAAATAATCCAAAACTTCATTTCGTATATACAGAGAAAGATGGAAAAACAGAAGAACAAGACAAGCATAAGAAATTGCAAGAATTGCTACAACAAAAGTTTAATCTTACGATCATTTGCACAAAACAAAATGAGAAAACACCAAATCCGCTTGTTATCGCAAAAACAAAATACATAACTGCTGAAACCGAAGAACTCATACAAGATACAGTAGCACATAGTGCCTTATTAACGGATTTGATAGCCAATAAGGAGAAAACATCTTCTCTTAAGGGAGCTTATATCGGAGGGTGCATAAAGCCTGATACTTCTATTGAGTTTACCGGACCTTCTGCCCTCAAACTTTATCCAAGACCCACAAAGGACAAAGAAGGTTGGGAGATTATTGGTTTAGAAAATGACAAGGTAAAGAAATCTTTTGAAGATGCTAAAGACATAAGTGATTTTCTTAATATTTTTTTGAAAGAGAATGTGTATAAAGACAGATATAAAATTCAAAATAAGACATACTTTACCTATAATCCAAGATATGCTTCAGAAACTCCAGCAAGTTTTATGGACAATCACCTCTTTGGAAGTGTTCATGGTTTAGTATGGGCGATAATCAATTATAATTTAACAAAAAGTGGTGTAGGTAGTGGCAAAGATCAGATGTGTTGTGAGCTTGCTTTGAGTAAGGACACAGATAAAGTTGGGTCATGTATTCCTTGTAGTATTTTTGCAACTTCTAATGGGACCCCTCCCAATTATACACATTTTGGTAGAGGAGATAATTGGAATTTTCCCGATACGGTAAAATCCGAGCATGGAAATTATGCTTTAACAAGCAAAAAAAATATATGGAAAGATAAGGTAAAAAGCTATTTTTCTTGTGGTTTGAATATGATAGGTAAAAATACTATGAAAGCTGAAGTTATAGCCTCTCTTAGAGCATTGGAACTTGAAAAGATTCCCGATATTTTTCTGCATTCTTTGAATTTTCAAGGGAAATTTATAGACAAAATACTTAATACATTACAATAACAGAGAAAAGATTAGAATCGAGATAGTATTGCCACACAAGTTTGTAATAGCTTAAATGGTGATGTCTAGTGAAAGAAAGAGGGGTTGTTTAGAGATTCTTTATTATAAAAGAAATGTTGTTTTTATATTATCAAAACTATTTTCAAATCCTTTGTTCCTATAAATATAGTAACATGCTCATACATAATGGTGTGATGATTCCATAGAGGGATATATCAAAAACCCGATAGGCTTAGGATATACACTGGTGCACAGCTACTACACATACAATCCATTATCACACTCTAATCTTTTTTGACATAACCTATCGCATTTCTATTATTTTTGTATCTTGCTTGCCTTTGCCACCAAGCCTAGAAACTCTTGTCTATCCACATTGTTGGACACTTCAGAATCTCCTAATACACTTAGGATAGATTCAAAGTTTGCCTTACCCTTAAATGGCGAATTGCTTAAAAGCATACCAAATGCCGCTACACTTTGGGCAAAACGCATATCGGGCACTCCTTTGGTAGTATAATCCGCATTTGTTACGATTCTTTGTAGCAATGTGCTCTTTTCATTATTATGTGCTTGATTTTCTGGCTTTTTGTAGCGCACTTTGATAGTTGCCCATTCATCGGTATTGCCCTCTTTTAGCACATTTTGGCTGTATTTGAGTGAATCTGTCGCTGCTCTCTCCTCTCTCGCATACAGGTCTTTAGAATCTTCCACGCCAACGGGGATAATCTCATACAATGCGCTCACACTATGCCCCACGCCCACATCACCAGAATCCACACTATCATCATTAAAATCCTCATTAGCCAAGGCACGCTTCTCATAGCCTATCAATCTATACGCATACACTTTAGCAGGATTGAACTCCACTTGAATCTTCACATCTTTAGCGATTGTGATGAGATTTGCATTGATTCTTTGGACAAATTGTCTCTTTGCTTCCAGCTCACTATCTATGTAGCCATAGTTGCCATTGCCATTATCGGCGAGTTTGACTAGCATAGAATCTTTATAATTCCCCATACCAAAGCCAAAGACAGAGAGATACACGCCGCTTTGTGCCTCCTCTTTGATACGTTTTAATAATATATCAGGACTTGAAATCCCGACATTAAAATCCCCATCAGTAGCAAGGATTATGCGATTTACCCCACCCTTGATAAACGATTGTTGCGCGAGTGTGTATGCAGCTTCTATCCCCGCACTTCCATGTGTGCTACCATTAGCGGATAATTGCTCTATGGCACTAAGAATCTTTTCTTTATTATTGGTGGGCTCTAGGAGTATGCCTGCGTTGCCTGCGTATGTTACGATACCTACCGTATCACGCGTATCAAGTTTGCTAACAAGCATATTAAGGGATTTTTGCACCAAGCCTATGCGTTCTTCCCCCATCATAGATCCAGAGGTATCAATGAGAAAGATGAGGTTTGAGGCGGGGCGATGCTCCCAATCGATTTTTTGAGCTTGGATTCCAATGCGTAGGATTTTGTGTTGTGGATTCCATAATGCATCGCTCATATCAGCATAGATAGCTAGAGGCTTGTCTTTAGGTGCTTTGTAATCATACTCAAAGCTATTGAGTAGCTCCTCTATGCGTACAGCACCCGGATTGGGGATATATCCTCTCTCTATGGCATAGCGCACTAAAGCATAGCTCGCACTATCCACATCTGCTCCGAAAGTAGAGAGCGGTGTATCTAAAGCGGCTTTGAATCCATTTTCTTTGATAAAGTCAAAGGAATCGGTATTGTGTGGTGTGGCTTTTGTCTGTGTAGCTTGATGGTCGTCAATGGCATTGGGCTTAGAAACAATATTAAAGTTTTGCATGGTATCCTTTGACATAGGTCTAATCTTCTCATGTAGCACAGGTCTAATATTATTCATTGTTCCTTGCACAGATTCTGCATTCTCATGCACTACGCTATCTCTAGGCTCCTCTCTATCTTGCTGCGTGTTAGCTGCATTATCACAGCCTACAAGCCCCACACCTACAAAAGCTAATAATCCAAATACAAGGCATTTGCCTACCCATGTTCTCATTCTCTGTGTTATCATCATACTTTTTAGCTCCTTACCTATCTTTTATATAGAATCTACCTAGATATTGTAGCTTAATCTTTCGCACTTCCAGCTTTCAAATCAAAATCAAAAAACTTGTATTTTTTATGGCAAAAGTAATACACAAAATCGCACTTTTTACCTATAATACTTCCAATCAAAACACATAGACAGAATCTCTGCGTTTTGGAAATTTTACAAAAAGGATAGATGATGATTACAAAATCACTTAAAAGCTTTGTGCTTACGGGGATTATCTCAAGCGGACTTGCATTTAGTGCTGATGCGGCGCAGCCACAAACCATAGAGGGCTTCTCTCACCCAGAGAGCGTATTTGTGAATAAAAACGAAGTGTATGTGAGTAATCTTGGCGAGAAACTTGACCCTATGGGTAAAGACAATGACGGATTTATCTCAAAGCTTGATAAAAGTGGCAAAGTCGTAGAACTAAAATGGATAGAGAATCTTAACGCCCCTAAGGGTATGAATGTCATTGGCAATATTCTTTATGTCGTGGATATTGACACGCTTAAAGGTTTTGATGTAGTGAGCAAAAAAGAAGTATTAAACATACCGGTGCAAGGTGCGGTGTTTTTAAACGACATCGTGGTGCTTGATAATAATACGCTTTTGGTTAGTGATACGGGCACAGGGATTATCCATAAATTTGATGTAGCCAAGAAAAAATACGAGACTTTCACAAAGCTAGATTCGCAATATGGCGGACCTAACGGACTTATGCTAGATTCTAAGAAAAAGGCTCTCATCGTAGTAGGTTATGACCCAGCGGGCAAACAAAAGGGCAGTGTGGTAAGTATCGACTTAAAGACCAAAAAGGCAACCAAAATCACCGAGCCACTGGGTGCACTTGATGGCATAGTCGTGGCGAAAAATGGTGATTTGCTTGTGAGTGATTGGGGCGAGAATCTCCAAGGCGTGATTTATAGGATAGATTCTAAAGGCGGAGTGAGCAAAATCGATGTAGAGATTATGGGCGGACCTGCGGATATGTATAGCGATGGTGAGAATCTTTGGATACCACGAATGGTGGATAAAAAGATTACAAAAATCACTCTACCATAACTGCATACTATACTCTACATTGAAGTCAACAGTCATGCTAATCTATACAATTTGAGGAAGTTGTGTAGCGTGCTGACATAGAGAATCATTGAGATACAACCTCTACTTATATCAACATAATGACTTATAATTATAATGACTGATATGGCAATTTGCCATCATTGAGTAATTATATAATGATTAATTGATACTGCATACATAATATTAAAATAATATAATTGTTTGATTGTATTATATATTCTATGAATATAAAGGGTTTTGTGATTTTTTATTATAATACGTCAATATTTTTTGAGAAAAGACGATTTAGCCGAACAATTATACGTTTAGTATTCATAAATGAATTTATAAAATTAAGATTATAAATTGATTCTAATTTGTATTTTGAAAATGTATAGTATTAACTTCTAGCAGAAGCAAACGCATTGAGAGTTTTTAAGGAAGTGTTATGCAATTACAAAGCATTAAGGTTTTATTTGCTGGGTATTTAGGTGTTATTTTAATTGGCACTTTACTTCTTGCGATGCCACCTATGTTTCATACAAATGTAAGTTTTCTTGAGGCACTTTTTACAAGTGTCTCTGCTATGACTTGCACAGGGCTTGCCATTAAAAACACAGGAATAGATTTTACTTTTTATGGACAAGTTGTTATTATAATACTTATACAGCTTGGTGGTTTTGGACATATGAGTATGGCTGGAATTTTGTATGTTTTAATTGGAAAACGATTGAGTGCAGCTGAAAAAGATTTAATAAATGTAGTAGAGAATCTGAACAATAATTCATTAAATGGAATTGACAAAGTTATTCTCAATGCTTTATTATATGTTTTGATTATTGAATTAATAGGGGCATCGCTACTTTGCCCATATTTTACTTGGAAATTGGATAGTTTAGAAAAAGGAATGTGGGCTGGGATATTCCATTCTATTGCTGCATTTAATAATGCTGGCTTTACAATATTGAATAATGGCTTTATTCCATATCAAAATGACATATTTCTTAATGTTGTTATTTCATTGCTAGTAATTGGAGGTGGTTTAGGATATTTGACATCAATTGAAATTTCTACTTATTGCTATTCTAATGTTCGATATAATAGAATCTTTACGCAGAAAAAACATACGATGCGTTTAAGCCTTAATACACGCATTATCATTCTTGTGAGTGTTATATTATTAATAAGTGGTATGTTTAATATTCTAGCTTTTGAGTGGCATAATCCAAAAACACTTATGAATATTCCATTTTGGGAAAAAGTTATTAATGCTTTTTTTATGTCTGCAAATTATAGGACGGCTGGATATAATATTTTTGATATAAGTGGATTTGACGATAGAACGATGTTTTTTTCCATATTTTTCATGATGGTAGGAGGTGGACCAGGCGGTACTGCTGCAGGTATTAAGGTTACGACTTTTGCTATACTTGTAGCGTTGTCAATTGCTATTATTAGGAATAGAAAAGAGGTTGTTATACTTGGACGTACTATTCCACAAGATATAGTATCAAAAGCCTTTTGTGTTTTTATCATCGCTTGTATATATTTTTCAGTTGCAACTTTTCTTTTATCATTTTTTGAACCAAATGTCAGGTTTTTGCCATTATTATTTGAGACCGTATCAGCTTTTAGTACTACTGGTTTATCAATGGGAGATGGTGGCATACTTAGTCTTTGTGCGAATTTTAATGTTATTGGTTTAATTATTATTATGTTCTTAATGATTTCTGGTAAAATTGGTATATTGGCTTTTACACTTATTTTTATCGGTGGTGCAAAAACAAAACATACACAATATGTGCAAGAAAGAGTTTTGATTTAATTTTCTTAAGGAGCTTTTATGGCTAAAAATTATGCGGTCCTTGGCTTGGGTAAATTTGGTTATCATGTAGCTTTAGGGCTTGTGGAAAATGGTGAAAATGTTATTTTGTGTGATAATACAGAATCAAGCTTTATTAATTTACGTGATAAAGCTGAACAAATCTATATTTTAGATTGCACTGATAAAACGGCATTGAAAGAAGCGGGTGTGAGTGAACTTGACATTGTTATCGTAAGTATTGGTGAAAATATAGAAGCGAGTATATTAACCGTTATGGCTTTAAAAGAACTTAACAATAAGAGAATCATTGCTAAAGCTATATCTAGTACACATGGTGCTATTTTGGAAAAGCTTGGTGTTGATGAGGTCGTTTATGCAGAGAGACAAGCCGCAAAGAGATTGTTAAGCGAGCTCACAGAATCAAATGTTGAGGATATTGAGTTAAGTGCCAATATGCGTGTCTGTAAGGCTGTTGTAGCAGGGTATTTTGCTAAACGAAGTATTGGAACGATACGAGAAGAAGATAATGTAAAGATTGTGGCAGTTAAACGTGGAGAGACATGGGATATTGATGTGGATTCTGATTTTGTGTTACAGAGGTCTGATGTCGTTTTGTTTTTGGGGTATAAAGAGTATATTGAAAAAATTATGCAGACAATTGAAAATTAATTTATGACTAATAGACAATGAGTAACACATTAGTATATTATTTTATAGTATTGGGTTCTTTGTGTGGTCTTCTTGCATTAAGTGTATGTTATGTTTTATCAAAAACAATGGCTATTATGCAAGATAAAGCATATTTAGGAACTTTTAAAATTCATACAACAGATACGCCCCGTTGTGGCGGTATTGGTATCTTTATATCGTTGATTGTTGTGATTATAGCTGGACTTGAAATACCTTATGTATCGGTCGATTCTGTAAGAAATACTCCCCAAGTTGCTATCGATACATTAGCTGGTTTGCATTTTTATCTTGCATGCTTTATTGTATGTGCTAGTGGGATTTTGAGAGACAATAATCATGACATATCAATTATCTTAATTGTATTAATACAGATTGTAGGTATTTGTTATTGTATTGTTTCATTTAATTTTTTATTACCATATACTTTTTCTTTTAGCCTAATAATCAATACTTTATGTGGTGCAATATGTATATTTTTTGCAACAAATAGCATGAATATCATAGATGGTATACATGGCAATACAGCTTTTATTTCATTGGTTATTATTGCATCTCTTACTTACATTGCTTATTGTTTGCATATTAATTTTATTGTTTTTGTATGCAGCATTTTACTTGGGATTATGTTGATTTTTTTGTGTTTTAATTTTCCTTATGGTAAGATGTTTTTAGGTGATAGCGGAGCATTTTTATTGGGTTTTATATTAAGTACACTACTTTTTATAGGAGTGAAATATTATAATATTAGTGTATTGTATGCTATAGGGCTTTTTGTGTATCCATTATGTGAAATGGTTGCAAGTATTCTCGTTCGTCTAAAATATATTCAATTTTATTCTTTTAATGAAGTTTTTTTACATCTGTGTGAACCAAGTAACTATCATTTACATTTTTTTCTCTATATCCGTTTCAAACATTATGCCTCCGTTTTATTGAGCGGAATTTATGCAATTTTCATTTTTTTTCTAACGTTGTATTACACCAATGATGTTATATTATTTATTATAAGTGTTGGATTCTGTATGCTTTATGTTATCCTTTTCTTTACTTTTAGGACAAAACAACAATATTTATATAAATAAACTAAATAAACTTTAGTTTATTTTACTAAAGTTTATTTATTATATTGATAGTATATATTGACTTATTAACTAAAAAATATTACAATTCTATCACTTAATTTTTTTAAGTGCTAATTTTAGATTTTATTTAAGGAGAAATACAATGGCTTTTAAACCACTAGGAAAAAGAGTGTTGGTCGAACGAATTGAAGAAGAAAAAAAGACTAACTCTGGTATTATTATCCCAGATAATGCTACAGAAAAACCAAGTATTGGCATTGTCAAAGAAATTAGCAAAGAAGTTGCTAAAGAAGGTGAAATTAAAAAAGACGATAAAGTCTTATTTGGTAAATATAAAGGTAATGAAGTAAAAATTGATTCTAAAGACTATGTAGTATTAGAATCTGAAGATTTACTTGGTATACTTTAAAATTTTATAACTTAAGGAATAACAATGGCAAAAGATATTAAATTTAGTGATGAAGCAAGAAATAAGCTTTATGAAGGTGTAAATGCGTTAAGCAATGCAGTAAAAGTAACAATGGGTCCAAAAGGACGTAATGTTTTGATTCAAAAAAGTTATGGTGCTCCAACTATCACAAAAGATGGTGTGAGTGTTGCAAAGGAAATTGAATTAAAAGATACGCTTGCTAATATGGGTGCACAGCTCGTTAAAGAGGTAGCTAGTAAAACTGCTGATGCAGCAGGAGATGGCACAACAACAGCAACGGTTTTAGCACATAGTGTATTTAAAGAGGGCTTACGTAATATTACAGCTGGTGCTAATCCTATTGAAGTAAAACGTGGTATGGATAAAGCAAGTGCATTAATTATTGATGAGCTTAAGAAGGGAAGCAAGAAAGTTAATGGTAAAACGGAAATTGAGCAAGTGGCAACTATTTCTGCAAACTCTGATAAAAATATCGGTAAATTGATTGCTGATGCTATGGATAAAGTAGGTAAAGATGGTGTTATCACAGTCGAAGAGGCTAAGGGAATCAATGATGAACTTAGTGTAGTAGAAGGTATGCAATTTGACCGTGGTTATTTATCACCATATTTTGTAACTAATGCTGATAAAATGAACACTGAATTAGAATCTCCATACATTTTGATTACTGATAAAAAAATTACATCTATGAAAGATATTCTTCCTATTCTAGAAGCAACTATGAAAAGTGGTAAACCATTATTAATCATCGCAGAAGATCTAGAAGGAGAAGCATTAACAACATTAGTAGTCAATAAACTTCGCGGTGTATTAAATGTAGCAGCAGTAAAAGCCCCAGGTTTTGGTGATAGAAGAAAAGAAATGTTGAGAGATATTGCTATTCTCACAGGTGGGGAAGTTATTAGCGAAGAGGTTGGTTTGATGCTTGAAAACACAGATATGAGTCATTTAGGGCAAGCAGCAAGAATTGTTATTGATAAAGATAATACGACAATTGTTGATGGTAAAGGTAAGAAAAAAGCAGTTGACGAGAGAATAGCACAGATTAAAACTCAAATTGAAACTACAACAAGTGATTATGATAAAGAGAAATTGCAAGAGAGATTAGCAAAACTATCTGGTGGCGTAGCTGTTATTAAAGTTGGTGCAGCAAGTGAAGTTGAAATGAAAGAAAAAAAAGATAGAGTAGATGATGCTCTATCGGCTACAAAAGCAGCAGTTGAAGAAGGTATTGTTATAGGTGGTGGTGCAGCTCTTATCCATGCGGCAAATAAAATCGATAGTAAAACAGCTAATTTAAATGGTGATGAGGTAATTGGCTTTGATATTATTCATAGAGCAATAAAAGCACCATTAGCACAAATAGCGATTAATGCGGGTTATGATGCGGGGGTAGTTATTAATGAAGTATTGAAAGCTAAAGATGATAAAAAAGGTTTTGATGCAAGCACAGGTGAGTATGTGGATATGTTTAAAGCAGGCATTATTGACCCACTAAAAGTTGCACGCGTGGCTCTTCAAAATGCAGTATCAGTTTCAAGCTTACTTTTAACAACAGAAGCAGCTATTACGGATATTAAAGAAGATAAACCAGCTCCAGCAATGCCTGATATGGGTGGCATGGGTGGCATGATGTAGTCCACTACTAACCCTAGAATCTTTAGAGCTAAATATAAATAGCCTTATGTCTAGCTCTTAGCTACAAGGTTTTCTTTAATTTTTTTGTATTTTTTGCTTTCTATTTGAGAATCTATTTTTTATTTTATGAAGCTAAGGTTATGATTGTAGTTTTATTGTAATAAAATGGCTTTAAAACTACAATATCCATATTTAAATCTCCTTTTATCGATATTGTAAATTATCAATGTTTATGGATATAGACATACATGATAAAATTATGATAGTAATTTAGATGAAAGTGAGAAAAATATTTCTTCGTATTTTGTGCATTAATATTATTATTTCTACTATTCAGCTTACAAAATTGTGCTTATCTTATATATCATCTTATATATCTTATGGCAATGGTAATAGTGATGATTAGATTCCATTCTATACAAGATGATATTACGGAATAAATATGTAACTATAAAATGTATGTTAATAACAAATAGGATTGCAACTATTTTTCTATGAAGCGGACTTTGTGTAATTGCTATATGTAATGTGTGGATTATCTATGAATTAGAAATATTTATCCATATTGCTTACTACTGAATTGTAATATATGTAGTCATATCAAAATCCTAGCTTATAAATTAAAACATTAAATACAACTTTTTATATACTTACTATAATGCTCATCAATAGGGCTAAACTATGTAGCGATAGTATAAGGAGTGTTTGAGATATTGGGTAAAAAGTATGATAAAAAATGATAAAGCAATTCACAGTTAAACTCAAGCAACGAAAATAAAATTACATCAAGATAATAGTAGATACAATCATTAATACATAATATATATTATGTATTAAACTGTAATTATGAACTATATAATCCCACAGAAAAAACACAATGTATCATTTATAATGCAAAATATCACAATAATTTTAATCTGTCTTATCTTTTTTGAGCAGATTAAAGCTCACATTGATAAGCAAAATAAAGACAAATAGCACCACGCCATTAGCGATAAGCACATCGCGATGCAAGCCCTCTGAATAGCCCATCTCCATAACGATATTTGTTGTGAGTGTGCGTACTCCATCAAGCACACTGCTTGGAATCTGTGTTTGATTACCCGCAACCATTATCACTGCCATAGCTTCACCAATGGCTCTACCTACGCCTAAAATCACACTAGCTAAGATTCCAGACTTCGCTGCTGGCAATGCCGCAAAAAACACCGCTCTCTCCTTGCTAGCTCCCAATGCTAATGCCCCCTCATAATAGCTCCTAGGCACAGAATCTATCGCGGCTTTGGAGACTAAAATAATCGTAGGAAGCACCATAATAGCGAGGATTATCGCAGCTGCTAGCACACTTTTGCCCGAAATCCCAGAAAATATATCCGAGAGAAATGGCACGATGACAACAAGCCCAAAAAACCCATATACCACACTAGGGATAGCCCCTAAAAGCTCCACAGCAGGAAGTAAGAATCTTGCAATCTTAGGTGGGCAAAACTGCGAGAGATACACAGCACTTAGCACACCCAAAGGCACGCCAATGAGTATAGCAAGAGCAGTTACATACAGACTGCCTACAATCATTGGCAAGATCCCAAAAATCTCCTCTGTTGGATACCAATCCAGCCCAAAAAGGAAGTCAAACACACCGATTTGGTGCATAGTAGGGATGGCATTGCTAAACAAAAAGAGGCAAATCATCGCTACTGCAAGGATAGAGACCATCGCACAAAAGGCAAATAAAGAGGCAAAGAATTTTTCTTTGAGTTGTGTTTTTGAGTAGGATTTTAGTGTTTTAAAGACTGACAAATAAACCTCCTTAAAGTATCAAATTATAGAATCTGCACTTAGGCTTTGTAATCTTTTCATCGCTCTTTGTGATATATCTTAGCTGTTTAGATTCTAATAAGCTATTAGGTGTGAGAAAAGATTCTAAAACCTAAGGGCTAGAGCATAAGCTAGAGCCCTTGTGGGTGTTTTATGCTTATGTTATTGCACTTCTTCTTTTACTGCACTTCTTCCCATTTGGTAATCTCGCCCATAAAGATTTTTTTGACATTCTCTTTTGAGATAGAATCTAGGGCATTATCTTTATTGACGATCACTGCTAGTCCATCTATGGCAAGCACCTGCACGATTAGTCCCTTTTTGATTTCAGATTCTTTAACCTCACGAGAGACCATACCGATGTCGGCTATGCCATCAAGCACGGAGTTTATCCCTGTGGTAGAATCTGATTGTAAAATCTCTAAGGTAGCGTTTGGATTGACTGCTTTGTAGCTTTCAGCAAGTTTTTCCATTAGCGGTGTTACCGAGCTAGATCCAGCGATGACAAGCTTGCCGCTTGGCTTTTTGGAGTTAAATGTAGAATCTTTGGTTGCTATATAACCAGCCTTTTGTATCACTGCTTTTGCATTGATAGCATAGCTCAAAAAATCCTCCGCAAGTGCCAAATCTTTCCCTGCTTTAGTTACGACATTAAATGGGCGAGAGATTTTGTAGCTTTTGTTGTTGATATTTTCCACACTTGGGGCGACTCCATCGACTTTGAGCGCTTTTATCGTGTCATTGAGCGAACCTAGTGAGATGTATCCGATAGCATTTTTGGAGTTGGCTATACTTGTTATCATCACACCTGTGGAGTTAGTAACCTCTGCTTTTGTCGTGGTAGCGTCAATCTTTTTGCCTTTGACTTCTTTTTGGATTCCAAAGATTTCTACAAATGCACCTCTTGTGCCAGAGCCCATTTCACGCGAAATAGGGTGAATCGTATCTGCCAAAAGTATGTTTGTGCTAAGACTTAGTCCCGCGATTATGCCTACTGCTAATTTTGTGAAAGCGTGTTTTTTCATCGTATTCTCCTTGTGCTTTGAAATACGAGGACATTATAAAGGGGGTGTGTAAAATCTGTGAGTAGAGATTGTAAAATGTTTGTAAAGTTTGGAATCTAGATTTATTTTATTATGGCTTCTATTTATTATCTTGCAATGTGAGAAAAAGCTCCCAACGATATGCACTTTCAATGATTGTGTGTAAATTATTAAATTGGGGTTTCCAATCTGTATATTTCAATAGTTTAGTATTATCGGCAATCAATATAGGAGCATCTCCTGATCTTCTTCCTGAAATATAAGTTTTAAAATTACTTTTACTGATTTCTTTTACACAATCAATAACTTCTCGCACACTAAAACCTATGCCATAACCTACATTAAAAATTTCACCGAATGGACCAATTGCTTCTTGTAGTAGCTTATAAGCTGCAGTGTGTGCCATTGCTAAATCATCAATGTGTATATAATCCCGCACACATGTGCCATCTTGTGTGTGATAATTTGTTCCAAAAATACTCATACCTTCACGTTTACCTACTGCACATTCACACGCTACTTTAATAAGATGTGTCGCATTTCTCACTCTTTGTCCAATGGCTACACCATTTTCGTAGTCATTTTGCATATTTGCACCAGCAACATTAAAATAACGTAAGATAACATAATTAATCTTATCAGATTCTGCAATATTTTGCAACATCACCTCATTCATTAGCTTACTCCATCCATACGGATTAATAGGATTGGGGATATAAGATTCTGTAATTGGCATCCTGTCTGATTCTGGTTCGCCATATACTGCGGCTGTACTTGAAAATATAAAATTTTTAATCTTATATTTTGCACAATATGAGAGCAGTTTTAATGTTTTTGTTGTATTATTAGTGTAATAAAGAATGGGATTCTCAACAGATTCTGCAACACTAATAAAAGCACCAAAATGTAAAATAGTGTCAATTTTATTCTGTTTAAATATTTCCTCGCAATTCTCTAAATCTTCACGCACTAAACGTACTCTATCTCCAAATATTTGTTTTAAATATTCATAATTTTTTAAAAATCCTGTGGAAAGATTGTCAACAATAATTATTTCAGCATCTGTGTGTTGTAAAAAATGTAATGCACAATGTGAACCAATATAGCCACAACCACCTGTAAAAAGTATTTTCATAGCGTTCCTTGAAATTAATGCAAAGTGTTGAAAAAATTGTATTATATCATTATAATTTTACTTTTATAAGTTCAAGGTAAAAATTAAAAAGGAAATTAATGGAACATATATTTGATAATAAAACATTAACTATGTCAATATTAGTTACTCCTGAACATATTAATTTTAATGGGGTTATGCACGGGGGTGATTTGTTAAGAATGCTTGACCAAGTTGCTTATGCCTGTGCTACACGTTATTGTGGTATTGGTGTTGTAACGTTAAGTGTTGATAGAGTGTTATTTCGTAGTCCTATAAAAATTGGTAATTTGATTCATTTCTTAGCATCAGTAAACTATACTGGACAAACAAGTGTAGAGGTTGGGATTAAAGTCATAGCCGAAGATATTGCTAATCGTTCGGTAACACATTGCAATAGTTCTTATTTTACTATGGTAGCAATTGATAAACATGGTAAACCAACAAAAGTTCCACAATTTATACCAACAACTGATGAAGAAAAAAGACGCTTTGAGGCTGGAAAATTACGTCGAGAAACAAGCAAAAAGAATGCTATAAAAAAACAACAAGAAAGACAACACATTGATGATGGTCGTTAAAACGACATTAAGTCATTAAAAAAACTTGTATTGTAAATTCACAAAATAATACATACCACAAAAAATACAAAAAAAATATTTTTGTACACCAATTCTATTTATAATAGTAACGATTTATAGTCTCAATTTTATGCTATCAAAATAGAAATAATACCCAACAATTAAAAATAACGACTAAAAATATGATTACACGATTTAACTATGCTTGATTCTAAAAATTTAACTTTGTATTGATAATCATTTTTTGTGAAAATATTTGAAGTTAAATATGTAGGTTGTTACTCATTATAAATCTAAAATCACTATTATAATCTTATAACATATACCCATTTAGTTATGCACATTGTTAAAATACATAAGTTACAAGAAATCTAAATCTACCCATAGATGGATTACCTATCAAATAACCATAAAATGCTGTCATGCTAACACTATCAGTAAATTTATAACTTATTGTTGGACTAATATCGACGAGTTGTGCGGCAGCAACTTTATTACCATTTCCATATAACCAATTGCTAACAGTATTCAAATTACCGTCAGTTCCAGCTTTTTTTAAGAAATAGAAATGTGTTGTTTCAACATAGGCAATATCAAGTGCAAAACCAAATTTTTTGTATCCAGCTTCTAATTTTATGTATGGAGAGATAATGGAGCTATTCCTAAATCCGCCAACTCCTAAGATTCCAAAACCATTTGCCTCTGCACCTGAAAAGCTATTCCATAAGCCTCCACCCGGCTTAAGACCACCAGTATTATCAATCAATGTTCCATAACCATCACCAAAACTCCCTAAAAATCCTAATGACAATCCAAAAAATCCAATGGGTTTAGAAGGCTCATCGTCTCCACTAGTAGCAACAAAATTATAACGGTAGTCCAATCGAATATTATACATACCTCTATTTTTTGCTGCCCATGTATCACGTGCTGAAGCTCTAAATAAAGCAGCAAACTGTGCATCACCCTCTAAAATAGGATTATCAGTAAGACCAGTGGCAGACACTTGCCCAAGAATGCTTAATGAATGATTGCTAAATTTTGCTGTATAACTTAAATCAGCAAAAACCATATAAGGAGCAAATTTATGAATATAGGTATACCAAAGATTATATGATACCCCTGTTTTTTGTGTAAAATCTGCATCACTTGTAAAAGATACCATAAAGACATTGTTTCCTACACCGCTTCCAATGGTGCTTATACTATTTGTGGCATTAGGTACACTATAAACCGCACGTGAAATATACATATCATCACCTACCCATGAATCCCACCATTGAAAGCCTATATTGAGCCAAGATATGTCTTTATTATCAATAAAGATTCCTAAGGCTCTATCAAGATTTGTATCATTAAAAGGTGTTTTTGGGCTTTGTTGCCCAGCTCGCAATGTTGTTTTGGTATTGAGCTGTTCCTTTGCATTATAAGTGATATAAAAGTCTCCAATATTAAAACGGTCAGATGCACTAAAAAATTGATCACCTCTACTTGCTGAAATCTCAGTATCGGTATAATTGTTATCAGGAGTTGAAGTTCCTTTTGAGAAAAATATCCCAACAGACCCACTCCAGCCAGCGACTTCTCCTGTTGTAATTGTGGGCTTAAAACGTAATTGATAACGCGTTCCAGCAGCATCTCTACCATGTAATGTGGATATTCTTCCAAATGCAAAACCCTCAATTTTTGCATTTTGTATAGCGTCCATGAGCTTTGCAGCTTGTATATTTGTAATACTGCTACTAGCTATTAAACTACTTAATAATAATGTTTTTGAATAAAATTTCATCATCATAAATCCTTAATCTATAAAATGATTGTTTTCATTCTAACATAAATTACAAAAAAATTACAAAAAAATTAATTTTTATTAAATAAAAGGTTAATTTCTGGTATTTATTTTGAATAAAATTATTATAAGATAAATTTTATTTTTTATTTAAAAACTATAGTTTTTAAATAAAAAATAAAATAAAGATAAAGTTATATATTATATTTATTGAAATAAATTCTAAATTACTTAATTTAAATATATAAAAATTATTTTTATATATTTAAATTATGATTTAATTTTACAAAAAGTAACATAATAAAAATTAATAATGGAATAAAAGTAAAAAATATAAAAACCCGAAAGATATGTAAATATCCATATCATGTGATAAGACACCATTAATACAATCTTATCTTTATAGCATTTAAAAGATTTGTGTGATTCTGTATTTTTCTACATTGCTAATAATGCAGAATCATTGTGGAGATTCCTAGTGTGATAGGAAGATTAGTCTTAAAATCTACAGTTATGTGTTTTATATGTTTGAATGATAGATTTAATAATCTAAAAAGTTTTTGAAGTAAATATTGGTTTTGATATCTCATGAGATTCTAAACAATACTCAATTGAGTTTTAGAAAGTTTTGTTTTATATAGAAGCAATTACGGCATAGCTATCACTATTACTTTGTTATATTATTAATTATATAGCTATAGAAAATTAAAGATTATAAAATGTAAATTTATTTAGAAATATTATTAAAAGAGAGGTAATATTTTTATACCATATTTAAAATATTTGATTATATTGAAACTTAAAATCAGGGGATGGGTATCTTTTGTTGAATTTTTCATCATTATAGATACTATTATGCGTATGAGCATAGAATCATATATTTCATTATTGTGTATTCACACATAAATTGAGTTTATTGCTTGTGGCAAAGCTTTTTATAAAATATTACAAGAGTGCTAAACCAAAAGATATATAATCTTAAATTTAGTAGCCCAATAAGATAGAGAAATAGCTATAGTTTGTTTATATTTCTCTATCTCAGATTCTAATTAACGTTTAGAGAATTGTGGACTTCTTCGTGCCTTACGTTTACCATATTTCTTTCTTTCTACAATTCTTGAATCTCTAGTAAGTAGTCCAGCACTTTTTAAATCTTTACGAAAAGCATCTCTATCAAAGTTATTCAAAGCCTTTGCAATTCCACTACGTAATGCTTCCGCTTGTGCAGAATACCCACCACCGAATGTAATCGCATGGATATCGACCGAATTTTGTTGTTTAGTAATTACTAGGGGTTGCATAACTTTCATTTTGATAGAATCATGACCACCTAGCCACTCATCTAACCCTATGTTATTAATCACTAATTTGCCTGTCCCAGCACTTAACCATACCTTTGCAATTGCTGTTTTTCTCTTACCTGTTGCATAAACTTTATTCATTATATTCCTTTATTACGCTTTTTTAGAATTAGCCACTTGTGCTGTATGCGGATGTGTATCGCTTGTGTAGACTTTGAGTTTTTTTAACATAGCTCTACCTAACTTTGTCTTAGGTAGCATTCCACGAACTGCTAGTCTATAAAGCTTTTCAGGTTGTTTATCTAACATTTGTGCTAAAGTTTTAGACTTCGTGCTACCAAAGTATCCAGAATGTGTGTAATACTTTTTGTCTGCAAGCTTATTAGCTCCGTTAAAACATACATCTTTGGCATTGATAACAATAACAAAATCACCACAATCTAAATGTGGAGTATATGTCGGTTTATGTTTGCCTCGCAAGATAATGGCTATTTCGGCAATAAATCGACCAAATATTTTGCCCTTAGCGTCAAGAACAATCCAACTTCGCTGTATTTCTCCCTGCTTTGGTGTTTTTGTAATTTCCATAGTAAACCTTTAAAATTGAAACATTAAAATCGAAATTGTAATGTATTAAAACTTAAATATGACTTAAATTAAGAAATTTTTAAAGTTTTATATTGTGTTTTTTTGTGTGAGGAAAGGCAGATATAAAACTATTTTATATCCTATATTCATAGGGTATTTGGATTATGCGGAATTGGAATTTCAAATTCCGTTAATATAATTTAAAAGTAAAGCAGAATCTATAAGCGAACATATCCATTATTGCTTAACTTCAATATAAATGACTTTTATTTGCAACAGAAGCTTTGCAAATAATAACAATACAAAAAATATCTTTTTTACAAATGTTGCATAAGGGAATTCTCTATACAACGTATTTTTGTATTGTAAATCATAATATGTATTTAGATTCATAGTATTTATATAATTACTAGTTATCGTATAATTTGTATACGTTCTCCATTTTCATATATTTCATGACGGATAATGTTGCCATTTTCTTCCCACTCCCTTTGCACACCGTCTAACACGCCCTTTATATTAAAATTCCCCTCTTTTTTTAGTTTTCCATTTTCATACCATTCTTTATAGGAAAGAGGATGATTGTTGTCATATTGTGCTTCCACGACGAGTTGCAATTCCCCTGTTTTTTTATAGCTTGGGTCTGCATCCAATGTCATAGTAGCATTATAATATTTATCTGTGCTTGGTCGGTAGATTTTTATTATTACCTTATCTTTTGCATAGAGCGTTGATAGAATATTTTTGGCATCTTCAGAATTACCAATTTTTATATTATTGATTGCGACAATTACATCATTTTGACGTATGCCATATTTAGCAGCAGCAAATCCTTCTATTACATCTGTTATTAATGCTCCTTGTGTAATACGATAAAGATTATAAATATCGTCCCATGTCGTTAAATTGCGTAATGATACTCCTAAATATGCCGGTGTTGTATCTTTTATCATCCATATTTTTTGCATACCATGGACCTTGCCTTTATCGTTAAAATTAAACAGGGCTTTTGCGACATTTTCCTCATTTATCTGCATTGCATTTTGCAGTTTGCCTTTTTGAAAAAAAGCTGTGAGTGATTGTTGTCCATTTTTGATTTTTACTTCCCCATTGAGTTTAGAATCTGTAATATTCAATGTTGTTTGTATTTCTCCGTTATTCTCATAGCGAATTTGATTCCCATCTAGCTTGCCTTTATTAAAATTGAGCTCCATAATGGTATTGCCATTTTCTCCATAAAAACTTTGTTTGCCATGATACATATCTCCTCTGCAATGTATATTGTAAAGCAGATTTCCTTTTGTATCATAGCCCTTTATTTGACATTCTTTGCCATTGCATTGTCGTGCCTCTCGGATATTTTCCTTATCGTCATCGAAAGTCAATGTATTACTATGTAGCTCATTAAAATATTTTTTAGAAAAATAGCTATCTTTTAGCGTACTATTAAAAGAGCGATTCAGATTTTCACCAAAAAGTTCATAAAATATCTCATATCCAATTGATGTTTCTTTTTGTTTTGTTTCTTTTTCTATTTGCTGTATTTGTTCATAGCTAGAAATAGGGGGCAGACGGAGGTCGTTAAATGATTCATGGTCCACTAAAGAATATACTAAAGATTCCGAAAACATAGCATTAAATCCATCATAGCTTGAATAATTAGAATCTACAGAATCTTGTTGCTTAATAATACATTGTTGTTTATATTCATGATGAGTATCTTCACTTGTTTCTGTATTTTCTGTCTCTTTATAATTTGCTTCATATCGGGATAACATAATATAAACTAATAAGCCAATGATTACAATAAAAAGCACACAGATGAGAATTTGAATCCCCAAATTTTTATAACGCTTTTCTTTTTTTGTGGTTGTGTGTTCTGAAGGAGATTCTATATTGTGTGTATTTGTATATCCAAGTTTTTTTGGTGTATTATCTTTTTTTTGAAAAAATTTTATTAAATTCATAAGAAAACCTTTTGCAAAATGATAAAGCATAGGCATTCTATCAAAAAAAGAAAAACTAAACAAGGCTAAATATCTATGAATCAAGATAAATAAATGGCAAGCGTGAAATTTGATAAACACTATTAGTTCATCTTTAATAAATCATTATTGGATTTTGATTTATTTATACGATAGCTTTAATGTTGGCTAAGATATTTAATTTAACGAAGTTGTCTGATAAAGCTGCATGAGTTTTAAATAAAACTCTTCTTCTCCACTATTTTGAATGATTCCATTTGATGGTAAAATGTCGTAATATAATCTATCTAAGTCTTTGAATCTATTGGGGAAAAGAGCTGAAAGAATGATAGCTGAAATCTGTCGTCTTACGAGCATAGCAGGTGGAAGTAATCCCAATCTAAAAAATTCAATAAAAGATTCTGCATTATAATTGATATGATGATGGTGTCCATGTGGACATGTGTGGGTGGATACTAAAGTTTTACAGGTATCGCAATATACATATTCTGGTAGAATCTGTACTTCTAAATCAATGCCCTGCAGGGAATCAAAAATCGAATGTACCTCATTATCCAAGTAGTATACAGATAAACCGCGATTGTTTTCACCCACTAAAAGCTTAGAACAACCAAAATTTTTTGCAACAATAGCATTCATTATCATTCTATTTTGTCCAGCATAGAGGTATGTATCATCATGAGGAATGATAATGACTTTTTCTTTCATTAAATAATTATCTACTAAAAACTCTAAGCATTTTAGACGTAAATCATATCCAATCAAATCATTTTTATATGGTTTCAGTAGAAAAATAACAAGTAAATCACAATGCCCTAAAGCATCTCGCATAATTTTTTCATGTACTCTATGCAAGGGATTAGCACCCATTACAATCCCCATAATATTACGTGCATTAAGCACTTCTATACGTGCTAAGAGGCGTTCTTTGTGTTTAGCGATTTCATTATGTTCTAATGTATACTTACCACATACACACAATTCATCAATGCGATTTTCTATATCTCGAATCCGCTTTGATGCAAAATCTCCACCCATGATTTTACGTATACGTTCTGCCTTGTCTATTTGAAATACAGAATCTACTACAATATTTCCAGACTTTTGTCCGTCTGTGATAAGATCTAAAGTTTCACCTTTTTTAGCTTTTGATAAAACTTCTTTATTACGTTTACCACTTGGACTAAGCAAAAATGGACAAGGATAACTTTGGTTTGCAAACATACCACTTGCATTGACCTCTAACATTTGTTTTTTATTCATTAATTCTTGAACGGGATACAACAATCCTTCTTTTGCAAGATTTAAGACAGAAATAGCTTCTTTATCGATATAAAGCTGTTTATTTTTTTCTTGAGATTCCATATTTTTTCCTTTTTTCCCATAAGCTTTTCCTACTCATGCCAAGCTTTTTAGCTAACTCAACATCAGGATACCTACTTTCAAACTTTGTAATGACAATTCTTTCATATTCTCGAATCGATAGAATCTCGCTTCCTATTTCTAAATTATTTGCCATATTTGTTATATCCGCAATTTGTGGAAAAGACACTTTATCATCAGAAATCATAGAGATGATAAGATTATAATGTGCCATTTTCTCTAAAAATTCTTTCTTTTCTTGTTTTTTTAGATTCTCACAATTTGTGATGTAATATATTTTATTTTTATCAAAATTAAACTGATTCCATGCAATATTTTTAAGGCTTAAAAAATCAAAGCGAATCTTTCGTTCAATAGCATATTTCATTGCATAAATATCTGCACTCCTTTGGGAGCTTGCCTTAATGAGAATGGGTAGATTATATTGTGGTAAAGTTGGCGTTTGCAATTCATTTTGTATAAAAGTAAAGTAATTGTTGAAGAATGCAATATCTTCTGTTAATTCTTTAAATCCTCTATAATGTTCTATTTTTCGCACAAGCTCGTCCATGATAAAAGGTTTAATGATATAATCTTTTGCTCCTAATTTAAGTGGTTTAGACACCGTATCATCACTCACATAAGATACCATAAGCACGATAATAGCATTTTGATGTTGTTCGATAATGCTTCGATAATTTTGCCCAACTGTATTTGTTGATAGCAATACAATGTCAAAATTGCTTTTATTCATTGCTTCTTCTAATGATGAAGTGATAAATGAAACATGTCCGCTATCTGCAAGCTTGCTTGCTATACTCTGTGCAAGGTAGGTTTCGCTCTCTATAATTAAAACATTCATGTTATTCCTTTTCTTAAATTTCTCGCAGCTGAAGTTGAGTTATGCTTTGGACCATGACACCCTCTTTTCTCCCAATAAATCCAAGCTTTTCTGTTGTTGTAGCTTTGATATTTATTTGGGATTTATTAAGATATAAAATATCCGCTAAACACTGCTGCATTGCATTTTTATAAGGAGCAATATGTGGTGTTTGTGCAAGAATTGTTACATCAATATTCGCAATTTCTAATCCCACACTTAAACAATAGTCATAAACTCGTTTTAGCAGAATTTTAGAATCTATATTGCTGTATGTCATATCGGTATCAGGGAACATTTCTCCAATATCACCGCCACTCATAGCTCCTAAGATAGAATCTATAATAGCATGAATCCCTACATCACCATCACTATGTGCCTTAAAACCAAAATCAGATTCTATCTGTACACCACACAGCCACATAGTTTTAGAATCTTCAAACGCATGAATATCTATGCCTTGCCCTATATAGAGATGATTTGTGTTGCTATTATTATATGAATTAGGAGTTTGTGGGTAAGGCGATAGGGATTCTATAAAATTTTGCAATATTTTTCTATCTTCTTGAAATGTAATCTTTGCCATATCTTTACTGCCTAATACAAGCTCTAAATGTGCATCCTTTAAAGCACAAATTGCACTTGTTTCATCAGTATAATCAGTATTTAATGTAAAGGACTCTTTAAGCTTTTTTGTTTTTGAAATCTGTGGCGTTTGTATTAAGGCGACATGTTCACGGCATAAATGCGAATAGTTTTGCTTTGTGTTATCACTGCCTTGCGATATTGCATTGTGATACAGAATCGTATCGGATACTGGCAGGTATGGAGCGACACAATCACACTGTGTTTGTGTGAATTTTTGTAACATATTATAAAGTACTTCTTTTTTTATATTAAACCTTGCACAATCATTCACAATAACTATATCAGAATCTACATATTGTATGGCATTTTTTAACGATTCAAAACGTGATATTCCACCGCATACAACTTGCACTGGAATAGTATAATCTTGTAATGCTTGAGATGTGAGATTTGTATCATTGTGGCTCATGCTAGTGGGAATAGAAAAATATAAAGATTCTGGGGCAAGCTTTTGCATATACGCCTCATCTACCTTTGATGCGACAATAATAGCTTTGTCAAGATGTATTGCGATATCTCTATCTTTTTCGCTTTCATTTTTTTGATGAAAGTGCATATCGTGTGTGCATTTAAGAATTGTATGTGTTAGCGAATGTGTTACATAAAGCCACAATGGCATGGTGTTGATTCGTAACCACTGCTTTTTAGTAAACGGCTTTTTTGTTGCACAAAGAGAAGTAGTATTGCTACGTATATACGTGTCATGGCAGAATCTTAATGAATCGCCTGCTGCCATTATCACTAATGTTGCATGTATCATTATCTATTCTTTCCTTAGTCCAAGTATAATGCAATGTTACATTTCATGTCTATTTCATAGCATTGTATTATCTTTAAAAAACATACATAACATTATATTATAAAATCTGTAAAATTTGTTACTAATTTATACAAAACACTATGCTTTCTTAGTATATTTTATGCAAAATACAATCTAATAGAAAAAACATAAGTTTTTGTATAATCTTAATGTATAATATGACATTTTAACCTAAGGATTTTAAAATGAGCGAAAATATAAGAAATACATGGATAGAGAAACGAATACACGATACAATCAGGACACAGCTTCACTATGCTAAAAAGGGCATTATCACAGAGGAAATGCGGTATGTTGCTAATATTGAGAATCTTCCAATAGAGCTTATTCTCAAAGAGGTAGCAAAGGGCAGATTAATTATTCCAGCTAATATTAATCATAAAAATCTTGAGCCTATGGGCATTGGTGTAGCACTTAGGACGAAGATTAATTCTAATATCGGGTCATCACAGATTGTAGAAGACATTAATGAAGAAGTTGAAAAATTAAAGACATCTATTAAATATGGAGCTGATACGGTTATGGATTTAAGTACAGGTGGAGATTTGGATAAAATTCGTTGTGCCATTATACAATCTTCAACCGTACCTATTGGTACAGTCCCTATGTATCAAATCTTACACGATGTGCAAAATGACATCTTGAAGCTTGATATACAAACTATGCTTGATGTGCTTAAAAAACAAGCAAAACAAGGTGTAAGTTACTTTACTATTCATTGCGGCTTTTTATTAGAACATATGCCAGCAGTATCAAAACGTAAAATGGGCATTGTCTCACGTGGCGGAAGTCTTATGGCAAGTTGGATGTTACACTATCATAAACAAAATCCGTTTTATGAATATTTTGATGAGATTCTAAAGATTTGTCAAGAATATGATGTATCTTTGTCTTTGGGTGATTCTCTACGACCGGGTTGTTTAGCAGATGCAAGCGATGAAGCACAATTTGCCGAATTAAAGGTATTAGGAGAATTAGCAAAAAGGGCGTATGAAGCTGATGTGCAAGTCATGATAGAAGGTCCAGGTCATGTCCCACTTAATCAAATTGAAAGAAATGTAGAATTGCAAAAAGAATATTGCAATGAAGCTCCATTTTATGTCTTAGGACCTCTTGTTACAGATATCGCTGCGGGATATGACCATATTGCGAGTGCCATAGGAGCATGTGTAGCAGCATGGAAGGGCGTAGCAATGCTGTGTTATGTAACACCAAAAGAGCATTTGGGATTACCAAATGCCAATGATGTGCGAGAAGGGATTATCGCTTATAAAATAGCTGCACATGCTGCTGACATTGCAAGGGGTAGGGTTGGAGCGAGAGACAGAGATGATGCGATGAGTGATGCACGATATGCGTTTGATTGGAATAAGCAGTTTGAGTTAGCCTTAGATAGTGAAAGAGCGCAAGAATATCACGATGAATCATTGCCACAAGAAGTATTTAAAGATGCAGAATTTTGCTCAATGTGTGGACCAAAATTTTGTAGTTATAAAATTACGCAAGATATTTTTAAAAAATATGGAGATACAATAAAAAATTAGAAAATTATAATTTATAATATAATATTCTAAAAATATTTGGGATATTAAAATGAAATGATAAAAATTCTTGAAAAATATAGAAATTATACAAGTTAGCATAGTCTTGTGTAACATTATGTCATGGCTGACACTATAAAGACAAAGCCTATTGTCATAATACACAAGTAGTTTAGGATTAGCTCTAAGAAGAATTTATAAAGCGTCAAAAAGTCATGTTAGAATCTTGTAGCAAGGATAAAAGATTCTAACACAAAGTGTAAGCCATCAATATTAGAATGAGTGCTATTAAAATTATGGAAGATAACCTATTTATTTAAGGCAGGCAAGGGGGGGGCAGTTTACTTCTGATGAGCTTAAGAGACATGATGTCTATTGATAGGCATGGTAACACAGGATTACTTGGACAAAAATAGGCTTGATATATTTCCTCGATATATTTTCTCCATATATTCATGGAGAAGCTAGAGGTAAGTGAAAACCAAAACCATACATATTTTTATTATTATTGCATAGTTTGACTACAAAAATAGAGAGAATTTTAAAGCCACAATCATTTAAAATTCTAAAAGATTAATACAATTCTCATAATCTTTGTTTAGCCATTAGTGCATCACAATCACATTATCTCTTCTCACTATGATTTGGAATCTTGCTTTTCCTAATTTAACTACAACTTGACTTAACCACAATTTGTATTGTTTATTATTAATAGAGATTACAAAAATTAGAATGATAGATTCTGTATTACAGTGTATATTGAAAACATTTATGAGAATCAGTAGGTAGAAGCAATAATATTGAGTAAAAAAGTAATAAAATCTTTTTTTTTTTTTTGGTATTATGAAAGGGCTTGATTCGACAAAACGCTTAAGCTATAATCCCAAATACAAATGGATGTTTTTAAAAAGTGGAGAGTATAATGAAGTATTTGGAGTCTTGCAATGCAATAATTTGCCGTCTTTTTACTAGATGTATACATTTTGTTATCTGTTTATTATCTATAGTGTGTAGTGCTATTATCGGTATCTATCGTAGCTTTTGTGTGTCTGCACTAGTCCTCCATCGTATGTCTTGCTATCTGCGATGTTGTGATATTCATGAAAAACTTTATAGTGGCATTCTGTGCCAGACTATTAGGCATTTTCCCTCTTGGTCTTTTACCTATGGCTTTGTATCTAGGCTAAATCCTACTTTGATTTTACATTCCTTTTGTAGCACTCGGTTTTTCAATGTTTTAGTTCTCTTTATTTTGAGCATTGGCTCTCTTATGACTACGACTCATGCCTCTGGTTTTAGGCTACCTGAGCAAAGTCTCAATGGTACAGCTTTAAACTCTGCCTTTATAGCAGGAGCGTATGGGGCTGATTCTACTTATTATAATCCAGCGAATATGGGCTTAGGTAGAGATAGTGATAAGTATGAGTTTGAGTTAGATGGGACACTCATTATTATCCCGGGATTTGATTTTATCACAGGGGATAGAAATGATTATAATTGTGCGAAATATAATAATTGTAGCACACAAGTAAGCGGTAGTGCTGTTACCACTGTGCAGCCTGTCCCAAAATTCTTTTTTAAATCAAGGGCTTATGAATTACCACTTGGACTACGTATGAATTATGGAGCATCTTTTACGACACCATCGGGATTATCTATGAATTGGAATGGAGAAGGAGGAGGATTCTTAGATGATGTGAGTATCGCTATGCTAGAGCTTAATCCAGTTATTAGTCTAGCATGGAAAGATTATATAGCCATAGGTGGAGGCTTTAGAGCTATCTATACCTTTGGGACATTTAATAATACATTGTATGTGCCTTATGATTTTATAATACAAGGCATCTCTGTAGCAAATCAAACCTCAAACGCTTCAGCTTGGGGCTTTGGCTATAATCTTGCTATGACATTTAAGCCTTTAGCATGGATAGACAATAGCTATGCGAAGGGCTTTGCTATTGCTGCTACTTATAGAAGCAATGTACATTGGGATATGAGGGGGAGATTATCAGCTAGTGCGTTTCAGAATTTAGGTAATTTGGGTACGCTTACCACTAACATGGATGGTGACCTTATGCTCTCTGCCGACCTTCCACCTATTCTCAATATCGCTATTTCTCAAGATATTGGCAATTTTCGACTAGAGTTTGTGTATGAGCGAACTTTTTATGGTAGTGCGGATATTTTTGAATTTGTAAGAAGTGGGTTGACGGCAAGTAATTGTAGTGGAACTGGATTGGGAGGAATGTTGGGATGTTCAACGATTGATTCAACTCTCGATGCTGCCGACTACTCTGCCGTAGCCTATGGCAATGGCTGGAAAGATGCCTCTGCCTATCGTCTAGGACTTACTTACTTTGGTAAAAGCTATACACTTATGGGAAGTGTCGCCTATGATGAGACACCAGCTCCACAAGGACAATTTGGAATCCCTGATGCTAATGCCTATATGATAGGCTTTGGAGCTAGAAAAAGATTCTTTAATGATAAGCTAGATATAGGCATAGCCTATTCTTTAGCTTTAAAAGATAATAGAAAAAGCTTTATAGTCAGTCAAGATGGCTTTGGACAGCTTCATCTAATCACCATTGGTGCAAAGCTTTTATGGTAGCATGAAAGGAGGTATAAAATCTTAGATTCGTGTGAGTTTAGATTCTAGATTCTAAAAAATTCATGGATTCTTAAACATTTAGATGTTTCACATTCGCTCAACATGACTTGGGTTTGTCATATTGAGCATAGCGAAATATCTAAGATTCTAGAATCTTTGTCATATTGAGGGTAAAACCTGAAATATTTAAAGTGTAGATTCTACAATACAGAATCTAGATTCTTTTTAGATTCTTGAATTTTAGATGTTTCGGATATTGCATATCCTCAACATGACGGATTAACATGTGTATGAGAATCTAGATTCTAATCATATTGAGTATAGCGAAATATCTAAGAATTGTAAAACTCAATGTATAGATTCTAAAGTCATGATTAAAGGACTAACCTGAACTATCTTTTAAAATTTTGCATTGTAGATTCTAAAAGATGTTTCGTCCAAAAGCTCAACATGACAAGAGGACTATTTAGGTTTCATACAACTAAGAAATGAATTGTGAAAGGTTTAACATGATAAAACTAACTCAAAAGTTTAGCACGACAAAAACAGAAAAAACTAATTGAAAGATTGAATACGGCTAGAGAGATATTTCCTCTATCACATAAATTGATTACAATACAAAAGGAGTAAGAATGCAACACACTGACCTACTATATCATAATCACACTACAAGTATAAGAATCAATAAAAAAGATTACAATAGAATACCCATGATGTCAATGATACCAATGCTATATTATGAGAATGCCATAACCATAAAGAGCATATCAAAGGACAATGTAATAGCATGTTGTGATACACTATATGATAGCTCTGATTCTTTTCATGATATGAGCAATCAATCTGTGAAAAGAAACAATGCTCTTTTATTATGTAAACAGTACTATAACAACATAGCAATATATTTCCCTATCTTTTTATCTATCTTCTCTCAATTACTCTTCATTCTTTGCTGTATGAGTATGTTATCATTCAGCAATATTCTTTATGCAGATAATTCTTCTAATGATATTCCTCTTACTTCAGAAGGGAAAACATATACAGGAGATGGAAAATCAAGTGCTTTCTCTAATCCTCTAAGTAGTGGGAGATATAGCTTTGGACTTGGTATAGGCTATGGCTTTGATTCTATACATAGCTTTAATCATAAAACAAGTGTTTTTCTCTCATCACAATGGGTTACAGAGAAAGGTTGGCTTTTAGAAGTCCCCTTTATTCTCTCTTATATAGCTCCAGATGCTCGATACTTTAATAGCTTTTTTAATAATATTGGTGATGGTGTGAATGCAGATATATCGGTGTTAAGTGGCTATTATCTTATCTATAAAGAGAATCTAAAAGTTGCTATTAAAGGTGGTATAGGATATAGTATCTCTTACATGTGGGCAAGTGCGAATCGTATGACTACAATAAGTGAGATTCTAAGTGATACAGCATATAGCCTTTATAATGCTCTTTCTCTTAGAATAGGAACAGAAATAGGCTATCAAAAACATGCCCTTGGAATCTATTATACCTACTATATCCCTATGAGTGAAACATTAAGCCTGCTTAGTAGAACAAATCCCAGTAGTGCCACAGGAAGTATTATAATAACACGAAATGAAAGTAATGCTATGCTTTTTGATACTATGGGTTTTTATGTCTATTATATGTATAGATTTTAGGAATTGGGATTGCGGTCTATAATGTAGTATCGTCTATGACATGCGATGACATAAGGTAGAAAGGTGGAAAATAATTGCAGAGTTATGCCATCAAATTAGCATGATTAAAGTATTAACATTTGTATCATATCTATTGGCTTACTATTTGTAGAATAAGAAGCATAAGATACATGATAAGGCAAAAAAGAATAGAAGTCTCTTGACAAGAGAGTTTGTCATATTGAGCGAAGCGAAATATCTAAGATTCTAGATTCTCATACACATGTTAATCCGTCATGTTGAGGATATATAATATCCGAAACATCTAAAATTCAAGAATCTAAAAAAAATCTAGATTCTGCATTGTAGATATTTCGCTATGCTCAATATGACGTATTTATAGATTCTAGAATCTAATGATTTGGATAGTATGGATTAGATAAGTTATCCTTGTGTTAAGGCTTATAGCATTACATAGAGTTATAGCATGATGATATCATCACGTTCTGGGCTTGTTGAAATAAGTGTAATTTTACATTGCGTAAATTCTTCTATAAAAGCTATATATTCACGTGCTTGTTGTGGTAATTGAGAGAAATGCCTTAATTTCTCGGTTTTATCCCAACCTTTAAAAGTCTTATAAATTGGTTTAATCTCTAAATCATGTGGGATATAATCTATAATTTCACCATTGCATTCATATCCGATACATACTTTTACTTCATCAAATCCATCTAGCACATCTATTTTCATAAGAGCAAGCTGTGTGCAGCCATTTAAACGAACGGCGTACTTAATCGCTACCAAGTCAAGCCATCCACATCGCCGTGAACGTCCTGTTGTTGTGCCAAATTCAAATCCTTTTTTACGTAGAGCTTCACCAAGGGAATCATGTAATTCCGTTGGGAAAGTCCCATTACCAACTCGCGTACAATATGCCTTTGTAACACCTATAACTTCTTGAATGTCTTTTGTGTGTAGTCCCGTACCAGACAAACAACCAGAAATGCTTGTATTAGAGCTTGTTACAAAAGGGTATGTTCCATGGTCGATGTCAAGCATACTGCCTTGTGCTCCCTCTAGCATTATTTTCTTCCCATTATCTATTGCTCGCCACAATAATTGTGTTGTATCCACAATAAAAGGCTTAAAGCGGATTGCATACGATTCTAGCTCTTGTAGAAGAGATTCAAAATCTAATGATATATTAAGGTGAGAAATCATGGTAAGATTGGCTTGTAGTTTTGCACGTAGCTTGTCTTTATGAAATAAGTCTCCAATTTGTATACCACATCTTGCTATTTTATCTGTGTATGCTGGACCTATCCCTTTGCCAGTTGTGCCGATTGCTTTTGAACGTTTTTGTTCGTTAAGATTATCTAAGATAATATGATATGGTAAGATGATATGTGCTTTATTTGATATGAATAATTTACCTTCTAATGGACTTTTGTTACTGTTAGGACTTGCATTGTCGTTATATATTTTTTCAAATTGTCTCATTTCGTTATCTAAGGCTTTTAAATCTATGACTACACCATTTCCAATTACATTCTTACATTGTGGGTATAAAATACCACTTGGTATCAAATGCAAGGCGTATTTGATACCATTTACAACTATAGTGTGTCCAGCATTATGCCCACCTTGGTAACGCACCACAAAATCATATTGTTTAGCAAGTTTATCAACGATTTTACCTTTTCCTTCATCTCCCCATTGAACTCCCATGATAACTAAAGCCATTGTTTATCCTTCATTTTTTGTTTATTATGTCTTAGTAAATGATGTACGACATTATCTGTATAAATGCCAAATCCACAGCTTTTAACTCCATCAATACAATATCTGCCACCAGAGAGAAAAGTAAAATTATTTAAAAACATTTTAAAAAATAAGTCATCATAATAATCCACTGGTGCCGATAAGAAAGGCGAACAAATAATATTATCATATTTGCACTTACAAGAGTGTATAAGGCATTGCAAATCTTCATGTAAGAATCTTGGACAATGTGGAATAGCAGATTCTAAATCGTCTACGCTATTAACATGTAAAAGCCTGGCAATAAAATCAATGCTTTGTAGTTTCTCAACATGCAATTTTGTGAAGTATTCATATTTTAATCCTGTTTCTTGTGCACATTTTTTTGCAATTTTTATATTTGTAATTTGTAGAATAGGTTTAATTTCAAATATATTAAAAATAGTAACACCAAGTTCTAAAATATTGTGTACTTCTTTTTCATCAAGGCATTCAATACCAATTTGGTTCAATTCTGTAGTTGGATAACTAAAGACGGGTTGGATATAAAACCATTTTTTTTGTGTTGTTGTCCTCTCTAATCGCTTTGTAATGATACGTATAACATCTACTGTGCTATCGTTTCTCATAGAGACTTGATGATTCTTTTCACTACTTAAATGAATTACATTGCGATTAAGGAAGCTTTTTTGATGCTCTTGATATACAAAAATTGGACTCATGATTTCTTCAAAACCATGTTGATAAAATAATTCTGCACTTAAATTCTCAATTTTTCTTTTTATTTTTGCTGATAATCCAAAATGTAGTTTACTCCCTTCTGGAATTTCATGTTCTAAAATCATATTCCACCTTTATTCACAACATAAATTTTTTATTGTATCGAATATTTATAAATTTATATTAAATGCAATACTCTATATATAAAAGATATAAATGCTCTAACCATAGATTTCGGAAGTTAGTTTTTCTATGAATAAAAAGAAAAAAATATCAATAAAATCTGTGGAATTATTTTTGCTTTTATAATAGCAAACCATATTTTGAAAGGATTTAAAATGCAAGTTTCACAGAATATTTTAAGAAAAAGATATGCTGATAGTGTGCATAATCAACAAAGAATTGATATGGAGCATGGTTCAAGAAATCGTTATTTGCCTATTTATGCAGATGAAAGCTATTTACATCAAGATACATTTGTGAAATCAGAGTTTTTACAAAAGATTGAAAATTTAGGTGATTCTATACAAGGTGGATTTCGCGATGCTACAAGCTTTATAACAATGGCAAATATTTTACAGGGTGAAAATATCTTGAATAATCAAGATGTCCTTGCAGCAAATTATGTTGCAAAAGTAAGCGATGAGATTAGTTTTGACGCATTTAATAAAATTTTAAAAAATGAAAGTCTTAGTATGGAAATGCGTGGACTTATCAATCAGCTTGTCAATAAATTATACAATATTAATTATATACATACTGGTCTCATGATGGCGTCATAAATACGATTATTACATATATGAATGTCCAAGGTTTTGACTTTACCAAGCAACATATATAGCAAATATTTATTAAAAGTTTAGTTATAATTTCTTTATTGTTTCATTGATTAAGTTTTGATGACAAAATCTTATATTTCAAGGTTGTATAATGACAATTACAACAAGGTTTGCTCCATCTCCAACGGGACATTTGCATATTGGTGGTCTTCGCACCGCATTATATAATTATTTGCATGCAAAAAAAAATGGTGGAAACTTTTTTTTACGTATAGAGGATACAGATACACAGCGTAATAGCAAAGAAGCATTAGAAGGCATCTTGGAAGCATTAAAATGGGTAGGATTAGACTATGATATGCCCGTTGTCTATCAAAGTCAGAGATTAGAGGTCTATCAAGAATATGCAAAAAAGCTTTTAGAATCTGGACAGGCTTATTATTGTTATCTTACAAAAGAGGAATTAGAAATTGCACGGAATAACAATAAAGGGGCGAATCATGTGGCTTTTAGTAGAAAATATCGAGATTATAAGGGGGAGATTCCAAAAGGCATTGCTCCTAGCATTCGCATTAAATCACCGCTTAATGGGATACTAAACTTTTGTGATGGGGTCAAGGGCAACATTAGTTTTAATGCAGCTGAAATTGATGATTTTGTGATTTTAAGAAGTGATGGTACGCCAACGTATAATTTTGTGGTTGTAATTGATGATGCTCTAAGTGGCATTACAGATGTGATACGTGGTGATGATCATATCTCTAATACTCCAAAACAACTTGTTATTTATCAATCTCTTAATTTTAAGATTCCAACATTTTATCACATTCCCATGATTTGCAATAGTGAAGGCAAGAAATTGAGTAAGAGAGATGGGGCTTTGTCTGTCTTAGAATATAGAGATGCAGGGATTCTACCTCAAGCTTTATTAAATTTCCTCTTTAGATTGGGATATAGTTATGGTGATAAAGAAATATTTACGCGAGATGAAATGCTGACATGTTTTGAAGCCTGTGATATAAATAGTAAAGCATCGGCTTGCAATTTTTCAAAACTTTATTGGCTTAATGCGGAGTATATAAAAACTTTAGAACACAATAATTTGCAATCTCTACTTAATCTTGATATTTTGAAATCAATAGATTCTCATGTACGTGATGTTTTGTTTAATGAAGTAAAGATACGAGTTAATAATTTAGTAGATTTTAGAAAAGAAATCATTGCTATTTTATGTGCCCCCATGCCACCCGAACAAGATTCCAATGTTTTAGAATCTGTATATTATGATAGTACGCTATTTAATAAGCTTTTTACACATGATATAAAGCAAAGTATTATAGAATCTCTTGAGTCTTTTAAAGATTCCATGTCGACTAGAACGTTTGAAGATGTGGGACATATAAGAGATTTTACGCAAGATTATATTCATACAAAAGGTATTAAGCCGAGTGTATTCATGCAGGCATTAAGGTTAGCTTTACTTGGTAGAAAAGGTGGTATTGATTTGATGGCATGTTTATATATTTTAGGTGTTAAAGAAAGCACGAATCGTATCAATACTTTTCTGAATTTCGCATTAGAAATTAAGTGATTTTTTGTCATTATTATCAAAAGGTATTGTTTGATTCTGTAACTTTTGATACTGTGTTGCACAAGAAAAACGAAAGAATATGTGATTGTTTTTAAAATTAGTATAACACCATTATGCATTTATACTTTATTATTTGTCTATCATTTCTAATAGTAATTTATCATCTTTTGGGAATATGTCAATTATTACACTGTTCTTTGGATTTTTAGAATCTATAAGTGTTAGTGTGTGGGTTGATATTTTTGCAATACGCAGTGTTGTATCATTGTGATACAGAGTATCTCCTATGTGATACCATTTCTCATTAAGTAACACTTTATCATCTAAAATCGCATATACTATGAGAAGCTTTTGTGGTTCAGATTCTTGTGGTTCTTGCGAATCTTTTTGTGATATTTCTTCCCCCTTTTTTGTTGGCAAGTTTATTGGGATTGTATTATGTTGTGGTATCATAACTTCTAAAATATGGTAGAAGTCCTTTTTTGCAATGTTTTTTTGTTGTTGTAAAAATGTAATAGATTGTTCGGTATCATATTGGGGAATCTTCCATAGAAAATGCACTATATATATTCCACACACTATAAAAAATAAAGAGAGAAAGACTTGTAATTTTTTTGAATATACCAAATGATTCATATTCCTATCCTTTGTATTTCAAAAATTATTTTTATGTTTTGTTTCCATGACATAGGCATATCTTGTTGAGATGATTCTTGACGTACTTGATTGGCTTTATTAGTATGCGTATGTTGATTCCAAAAAGGTGTTGCATTGTTATTTTGCTGCATCATATTGAAATGAGAATTTGTCGTATCAGAATTGTGTATTGCTAAGATTTCGGTATTAAAGCTTTGTATTTCTGTGATAAAAATAGGTGGAAGATTCTCAAAATCTCTAATAAATTCATAACATGCCATGCTATTACATGTTAAAGACATATAGTATTTTGTTGTACTCATTGTTGCTGGAAAGGTATGGGGACGGTATGCTATACTCTGATTTTCATAATTTTTACGATTAACAAAAATAATTTCTTGAGATGTGCAAATGGGCTTACTGCATTTACTTTGGATAGTATGGGCTTGAAATAAAGAAAGTATGCTTTGCTGTATAGAGCTAAAGTCCGTTTGATATTTTTGTGTAATAATCTGCTCTTCATTTTTGAAATAATTAATACCACTATATAAGCAAACACAAAATAAACATAAAAAAATACAACGTTCAAAAAAGCTCTTTTGTAATAAATACTGTGTGATAGTATTAAGTAGCTTATCCAAAATAATTTTTATATTCTATAAGAAGTAGGGTAATGATAATTTAAACATTTTTGCACTTGCTACAAATGACAAATAGTCGCATATCGTGGCTTACAAGTTGTGTATCAAATTTTTCTGCTATATCAATTTGTAATCTTTCTATTTCAGAATCTACAAATTCAATAATAGCTCCACAATTTAAACAAATAATATGATCATGATGTGCTTTTGCAGCAATTTCATAGCGTTTTCCTGTTTTATCGGCTTCAAGTGCGGTAATAAAATGCTCTTTTTCTAAAAAACTTAGGATTCTATAAACTGAAGAAATGCTAGTATTTTTGTCTTTAATACGTAATTGATTGGCAATCTCTTCTGGACTTAAATGAGTGCCACTTTTATATAAGACACCAATAATTTCTTCACGTTGTTTGGAATTTTTTAACCCATTTTTTTTGATTGAGTTACGTAATCTCTCAAGAATGGAGTCAAGTGTCTCCAAACGTTTTGTTATGGTCTTATCCATTTTACTGATTCTCCTTGATGTGATAGTAAAGATTAAAAATTATCTACGTAATTACATAGAGTTTATTGTGTATTATAGCAAATAAAAACAAAAAATATATATATTTCTCAAAATATTTTAAAAATAATAATTACAATGCCATATATTTATAACTTCAACAAACATAATTATATCAATAATTTATTTTCATATTTTTAGCTTAATCTCCTCAAGAATACCAAAAACTGAATACAATGTTTTTTTTTTTTTGATATAATTTAAGCATTTTTAATTGCCATTTATTTTATTTCAGGAAATGAATATGACTGTATATCTCCATATAGGCACGCCAAAAACCGGGTCTACTTCTATATAATATTTTCTTCATACCAACAGAGATGTTCTTAAAAGATTGGGATATTTATATCCTTGTAGTATTTTGAATCTACCTCATTCTGACCATAATGTATTTGCATTTGAGCTAAAAATTCATTTGGAGAATAAAGCGTGGATTCCTCCAAGCCTTCATGAATTGCAAAAAGAATTGGCATTGTCTCAGCCTAACAATGTCATTATCTCTAGCGAAGTTTTGCAACTTGAGTTTAATGCCCTGCAAGATGTTGAATATCTTAAAAATCTTTTAGTTCGAATAGGTTTCACACAAATATACATCATAATCTATTTGAGACATCCACAAGATTTATTTGTATCTATGTGTTCTCAAGTATTAAAAAATAGGCAAAATGAAATTTTTTTATGCCATCTTAAAGATGATACGTATCAGCATATGTATAATTATAAGGAAACTATACAAAATTATGAAAAGGTTTTTGGCAGAGAAAATTTAAGAATACGTCTCTTTGATAAGGAAGAGTGGTATGAGAAAGATTTATTAAAAGACTTTCTTGCTACTATAGATGTAGAATGCAGCACAGATTTCGTTTTTCCACCCAAACGAAATGAGACTTTGGACCTGCTTGGCATGGAGATTCTTAAAAGAGTAAATGCTTTTGATATACCTGTGAAAGATAAGTATGTGGACATAGTGTCATATTTTGAAAAGCACTATTCTTCTCGTGATTCTAGTGTAAAATTTATGCCACCAAAAGAACTCTATCAAGCTTATGGTGATTACTTTATGGAATCAAATGAATGGGTAAGGCAGCATTTTTTTCCACATAAAGACGCACTTTTCCCTCCAAAAAATTTAGAACATTATCAAGAAAATTATGAACTTAAAGAAATGAAACCAGAATATTTGGACACAATAGGGGTATGTATCGCCGATATTCTTAGTGATTTAGCCATTTATAAAGCCTATCATAATGATGTATCTTATAGGTTAGGAAGTGCAGTGTTACACAATGCACATGGTTTCTTAGGATATATTAAAACACTTTTTGCCGTTTTGTATATAAAAAAACAAGAGGAATATTATAAACACAAGAAAGACTCGCAGATAATTGAATACGATATGAATCCCCTTAAGATTTCAAAAGATTCTTTTATCCATTATGCTGGATATACTTTAAACAATGTTGAAAACAAATATGAAAAGAAATACGGGGGGGGGGGGGCAAGCCCCTTTCTTCCGTTTGCGAGTCTTTTGGCGAATTGCAAGAAAAATATATGGATTAAGAAAAAATTACAAAAAGCGATGTAAAAACGCAAAGAAGCTAAACAAAAAAGCGGGGCTGCATGATTAAGCCCCTTACTTATCTACAGCATTTAGAATCCGAATCTATCTACATTATCCGCGAGGTTGTGGCGGAGTTTGAGAATCCCGCTATGCTATATAGTATAGGCAAAGATAGTGCCGTACTACTTCATCTTTTGCAAAAGGCTTTTTATCCTGCTATACCACCCCTACCTTTGGTGCATGTGGATACAAAATGGAAGTTTAAAGAAATGATAGCCTTTCGCGACAAGCGTGCTAGAGAGGTTGGTATGGAGCTTATCGTCTATACTAACTCAAAGGGTGAGGAGCTTAATATTTCACCCTTTACACATGGCTCCTCAATGCACACAGATATTATGAAGACCCAAGCCTTAAGGCAAATGCTAAATATGTATCGTTTTGACGCCATCTTTGGTGGAGCAAGGCGAGATGAAGAAAAATCACGTGCAAAAGAGCGAATCTATTCCTTTCGCGATAGCTTTCATCGATGGGACCCCAAGAATCAACGGCCAGAGCTATGGAATCTTTACAATGGTAGACATAAAAAAAGCGAGTCTATACGCATCTTTCCGCTTAGTAATTGGAGTGAGCTTGATATATGGCAGTATATCTATCTTGAGAATATCCCAATTCCTCAACTATATTTTGCCAAAGAACGCAATGTAGTGGAGTATATGGGAGCAAAGATTTTAGTAGATGATGAGCGTATGCCAAAGGAGCTAGTAAGCAGAGCAAAAAAAGAGCTTGTAAGATTCCGCACACTTGGATGCTATCCGCTCACAGGAGCGATAGAATCTAGTGCAAAAGATGTCGCGAGTATTGTAAAGGAACTTATCGCAGCTACCACGAGTGAGCGTCAAGGTAGGCTTATAGATAGCGATGTAAATTCTAGTATGGAGAAGAAAAAGCAGGAGGGGTATTTCTAATGCAAAAGGTATTTCTATGAATAGCAAAAAACCTTGCCTTAAACAGAATCTAAGCAGTGATTCTTGCCACAAATCAAATGCGATGCTATTTGATGATTCGCATATATTAGAGAATGATAGGGAGCTTTGCCGTTTTATCACTTGCGGGAGTGTTGATGATGGTAAATCCACACTGATAGGACGGCTTTTATATGACACAAAAACACTTTTTGTAGACCAGCTTAGCACATTGCAAAAAGAGAGTAAAAAATATGGCACACAAGAGAGAATCTAGATTTTGCCCTTTTAGTTGATGGGCTATCGAGCGAACGAGAGCAAGGCATAACTATCGATGTGGCATATCGATTTTTTAGCACACAAAAACGCAAATTTATTATCGCCGATACCCCGGGTCATGAACAATACACAAGGAACATGGCGACAGGTGCGAGTACTGCAGATATTGCTATCATTTTAATAGATGCAAGAAAGGGTGTGCTTACCCAGACTAAAAGACATTCTTATATTGTGAGCCTGCTTGGGATTAAACATTTTCTTATTGCGATTAATAAAATGGATTTGGTAGGCTATGATGAAGGACGATTTAGAGCGATATGCAAGGACTATGAGGAGATTCTAAAAGAGCTTAAGAAGGATATAGCGGTGCATTATATCCCCATATCTGCTTTACACGGAGAAAATATCGTAAGCAAGAGTGAGAATCTTACATGGTATAAGGATAAAACGTTGCTAGAGTGGTTAGAGAGCATAGAGTTAGATTCAGGACAACAAGGTGAGTTTATTTTGCCCGTGCAGTATGTCAATCGTCCGCATTTGAACTTTCGTGCATTTTGCGGACAAATCGCAAGTGGAAGCGTGAATGTGGGTGATGAAGTGCTAGTGTTACCTTCAATGCAGGAATCACGCATAGCACACATTATCACAAGTGCGATACAAAACCCCCACGCTCTCACCCAAGACCAAACCCCACAATACGCACAAGAGGCGTCCGCTCCTATGTCTGTAAGCGTGTGTTTACAAGATGAGAAAGATATCTCAAGGGGCGATTATATCGTGTCAAAAAACCATAGTTTGATTATGAGTAATATCTTTAAGGCGATGGTTATTTGGCTTAGTCAAACACCCCTTGAGCTTGGAGTGTCGTATTTGCTAAAAAGCACACACAATCTCTGTAATGCAGTTATTATAGATATAGCGTATAAAAAAGATATGGAGAGTTTTAATAATGTTAGTGCAGATTCCTTGTGTCTTAATGATATAGCACAATGCACCCTAAGGCTTGATAAGACACTGCCTTTGCAATGCTATGAAAACAATAAGATTCTAGGAGCATTTATTATCATAGATAGATATTCTAATCAGACACTTGGTGCGGGAATGATAGAGGATATTATAGAATCTCAAGCAATATTAGATTCTATAATGTGCTTAGAGTCCTCAAATAGCACAGAATCTATAATAAATGATACTTTGCAGTGTAGTAACCAAGATTCTAAAAATTTTTTAGAATCTACACCACACAGAATTTACACAGATTCTGAAATTGCTCTAAATAGATTCATACGCACACAGTATCCGGAATGGGGGTGCAAAAAAATATGATAGATATATTGCTAGATACACTCAAAAATCTTCATGTTATGAAATTCATTGTAGGCACAACCCTCCTTCTCTTACTTATCTTACTGCTACAAAACAAATACAAGCCCTCTTTGCTCTTTACTTCTGTAGCGGGGTTGTATTATGTGCTTGGTTATTTGGATTTTAAGGTTTGGGTTAGTTCTTATGTGAATGATTCACTGATATCTTTAGTATTATTGCTACTTGTCTCTATCGCAGTGGAAAAAAGTGTGGTTATAGAGTATTGCTCACGCTTTATCATAGGGAAAAACTATCTGTTTTCACTTTTTAGGCTTGGGGTGTTAACCTCTGCTATTTCAGCATTTTTAAATAATACAGCTGTTGTGGCGAGCTTTATGGGGATTATCAAAAATAATAGATTCCAATCCCCATCAAAGCTCCTTATACCGCTCTCTTATTTTGCTATCGTTGGTGGTACAATCACACTCATTGGCACTTCTACCAATCTCATTGTCAATTCCTTTGTGGTGCAAAATGGCATGGAGAGTCTAAAAATGTTTGATTTTTTGCCTATTGGGCTTACTTTAAGTATTGGTATGCTTGTAGTACTGATATTTTTTTCAAATCTTTTACCTACATACACAAACAAACCGCAGAATCTAAAAGACCATTTAATCGCATTAAAAGTGTTAGATTCTAGCACTTTAGTGGGGAGAAGCATACAAGAAAATAAACTAAGAAATTTAGAATCGCTGTTTTTGGTGGAGATTCAAAGAAATGGGTTAAGTATTGCACCTGTTTCGCATAATGAGATTATACAAAAAGGTGATTGGCTGATTTTTAGTGGGGATATTACGCATTTGCAGACACTTAAAAAGTTCGATGGTTTGGAATTAGGCGAGGGCTATAACATAGACAAGACAAGATTTATAGACACCATTATCACGCCCACTTCAAGTCTCATAGGGAAAAGATAAAAGAGGTGTATTTTAGAGCAAAATTTGATGCGGCGATTGTCTCAATGCAGCGTGGCGATAGGAGAATTACAAAAATTGGTGAGAGTGTATTGCAGGCTGGAGATAGATTAGTTTTGGCTATTGGTAAGGACTTTGAGACACGAGAGAATTTTAGTAAAAATTTCTACTTGCTTTCTCATATCAAGCAAACCCAGAGATTCACAAATGCACAGAGTTTTTGGGTAATCTTTGGGTTTTTAGCAGCTATTATTACCTCTGCCCTTGAGCTTGTAGCATTTAGTAAGGCACTGCTTGTATTTTTAGCTATCTTGCTTAGTTTTAGGTTATTACATCTTGCAGAGATACGTAGGCACTTCCCCTTTGATATATTCTTTATTGTTGGTTCATCTCTAGCTATTACAAAGGTATTAGTCGATAGTGGTTTGGCTAAAGATTTAGCGGATTGTATCATCGGAATCTTTGGAAGTTATGGTGTATATGGTGGCTTTGTGGGCGTGTATTTGCTTACTTTACTTTTGACAGAATTTATCACAAATAATGCCGCAGCTGCCCTTGCTTTCCCCATAGGTTTTGCTACTGCTGTGGAGCTAGGAGTGAATCCGCTACCCTTTATTTTTGCTGTGGCTTATGGTGCAAATGCGGGATTTATGATACCGCATGGCTACCAAACACATTTAATGGTAAGTTCGCTGTGTGAATATAAGATAATGGATTTTATCAAGATAGGCTTTGTAGTTTCTATCGTGTATAGCACCATCGTGCTTGTTGGCGTACCTTTGGTATTTGCATTTTGAGAATTTATCTTTGGTGTGCAACGCTAGAATTTTATTTCAAGTTTGGATTCTAAGATTCTAATAAGTTTAAAAGTGAGAGATAAAGATAACCATTAAGCCATTGTAACAAGAAAAAATACAATATGCAATTTGCTCATCAAATGTATTGTGATATAAATTACATTTTTTACACTTTTTTATATTTTTTATAATGCAACTAAATACAGTATAGAGATTAAAATTAAAATCCAAAATACAAAAAACATTCTATATTATATATTAACAATTATGCTTTATTGTCTCATTTTTTATTTCTCTTTATCAGTTGATATATATTAGAAATCATTATTATTTTTATACTTTTCTTGTGTGCTGTAAGACTTTAAAATCGAGATAAGCTCAAAGACCGATGATAAAAATTCTTTTAATCATGATGGGAGTAAGAATAGGAAAACAATAATATGATAGATTTTCATTTCCAAGACATAAGACTCTTGAGCCTTACAATAAAGTCATGATACGATAAAGGTTATAAAAAGCGAAATATTGAAAAATTTACATAATTAAAATCTACACAAAGAATAAAGAAAATCAGAGAGAAAAGGTTACAAAATCAATCTATCCTAGTTTATAGGCAAAACAGCCACAATCCTATACATTTACAAATGATAAGAACTATGATTATAGAATTATTGACACCACAAACAAAGCAATTATTGAAAAGATAAACAATAAACATGAGTATGACTATTTTTATTTGTAACATTTTTCCTTACTTAGTTGAGGATATGAAATATACGAAACATCTAACACATGTGAAACATCTCTGATATTTTTTTATCCTATTTTTTCTTTTCTGTTGTCATATTGATGTATAACCGGAATATCTTTCTGCTGCCATGCAAAGGCTTAAGCCTGAAATATTTATAAAATATCTTAAATATTTTATGAGATTCTTCATTTTGCTAAGGCAAAGCTTGGAATGACAAAAAAGTAAGGTTTACCAAATGACAGAACAAGTAAGCTTAGATTCTCAAGCTTTAGTTTCAAAATGAAAGCAAAAAGCAAAGGTTTAGAATGATGAAATCTCTGTCATGTTGAGTCTTTATAGATGTTCTATTTCTTTCCTTGTTGTGTTTTTCTTGCGTCATGTTGAGGATATGGAATCTGAAGCAATCCTAGTTGATAAATCATCGTGCTTTGAGCCTTTTAGCCCAAACTTTGCAAGAGATATAGAAAATAAGTTTGAAGAAAGGCAAAACTATGTATTTATCCTACTTTATTCACAGCAGCAGACTCACACGCACCTTATGCGGATATGCAAAGCCCATGAGTGATGGTATCTTTTTGCTCAATATAAGTGAGTCAAGAGTACAAAAT
>CASFZH010000012.1 GCA_949299115.1 uncultured Helicobacter sp.
AAGCCAAACTGCCTAGAGGAATGCCTCAAACACAGTGAAGGAGTTGACATCGTGTGGTTTGATTGGGAATACTTCTACGATGGCATACAAGAGCCGAAAAAAAAATGGAAAACATGGCAGGAACTATACGAATACACAACCGACAAAAAAATATCTTGTGTAGAATGGCTACAGCGAAGTATAGAGAAAAACCCAGAATTTTTTGCCTTTGTATGGAGCAATATGACAAATTTCAAATTTTTACAACAGACAAAACTTCTGTTTTTGAATGAAATATTTTCTGAAGATGTGCATTTTCAAACACTGCTTTTCTTTCAAGCCTCCTCTATTTCTGTGTTAGCCCAAAAATTGCACATCTATCGCATACGCCAAAATAGTAGCACAGATTATAATCGCCTTACAAAGAATGCTAAGCTACCACCATATTTGCACAATATTGCACAAGCCTTTCATAATAATTCAAAAATGACAAAAGAATATCATAGGGCAAGTAGCTGGTTTATAATGTATGAAGAAATAGAAAAATTTTTTGAATGCTACATGAAAGACTTTAAAGATAATCATAAAGAATTATCGAATACCATGCATTCTGCATCATTAACTCAAGATTTACGTATACAAAAAACAGAAGCGTGCTACACAGAGTCTCAAGATAAAACTACACCATTTGCATATAAGGATTCTAAAAAACATGATTGTGAAAACCAAAAATCATACTTCGCATCATGTTATCAACAAAGACTGCAACGTGTTGCTTTAGCTAAACAAGCTTTTTTCCCATTCTTTGTGCTTATGTCATCAAATCTTGCCAATTTTCCAGAAGATCCACTCAAATTAATACCAAAATTACCCGTATTGCAACCTTATGCAACAACAATAAAACTTAAAAGATTTAAAAAAATTGCTCTTTTCTATCCACAATATTATACATTTTGTATTCCTTTTATAAAAATCTATCGTTTCATAAAATATATGGAACAACAAGCAAGAGTATGGATAAAAAAACGTAATAAAATATAGAAATCATATTCACAGTACTTGCACACATTATGTTTTATGGATATTGCACTATACCAATCCCCACCATATCAATGAATCATTGCAAATCTAACAAAATGATACCTTTTACCACTTATTATATATTAAAATCAAAGCAAAAGATTAATGGGAAAAATAGCAAGCAGATTGAAAGCTTTAGGGATTTTGCGAAATCAAAGTGTCAGAATTTTTGGATAAATTTCAAAAGTTTTTAGATACAAATTCAATCATATTATGGTTATATTGCCTCTTTGTGCAAGTACAAAAATCACCAATTTACAATCCAAATTTGCTTCATGACTTTTCCTATGCACACATTCAATCTATACAAATATACAATTGCAAAACTACAAAAAACCTTTATCCTTACACTCTGTCGTTAGTTTTTGTGTCGATTCATATTGTATCATTGGTAGCTATTGAGAATCTCATTATTATGTAAATTTCTTATAAATTGATATGTATATCTAAAAAATTTACAAGCGGCATGTTGGTTTCTCCTTTTACAATTAAAACCCTTACTATCAAACTATTTATCAAATAAACAACAGAGATGTCAAATCACATATATCAAATATTATTTTTGTATTAATAAATAATTATTTATATTATAATGTAGCAGTATTATCTATAAAATCAAGCATTAATTATGCAATACAATAAAAGTAGCACTTAAACTTTCTTTAAATAATCAATATAAAGAAAGTTTAAAACTTTCAGTTATAATGAATGCTATTGCTAAAACATAATCTTTATAATGATAGACAAACTTTATAATTTAGTTCAGGAGATAGTCATGCAATATCCCAAATTACTTTTTATTTCAGATTGTTATAAATATACACACGCAGCTATGTATCCAAAGGACATAGAGGAGGTGTATAGTCTACTGTATTGTAGAAAGCCACGATTAGATTTGAGTATGCTTAATAATCACATCGTAGCATTTGGTATGCGACAAGCTATACATAAATTACAAAAACTTTATAAGGAATTTGTCGCAACAGATAGAGCTGCATTGCAAGAAGCATTGCATTTCCTATATGCAGATTTTATGAAACTTAATCCAAAAGATGAAGTATGCAATTTTTTGATACACAAATGGCTTATGTTGCCAAAAGAGATGCCCGTGATTTTCAAAGCAATTCCAGAAGGGACATTTATATCCCATAACACTCCAATTATTGCTATACATTGCAAAGAAAAAGAACACTGTTGGTTTGTAAACTTCATTGAAACATACCTTAATTCAGAATTATGGAAAACATGTTTTGTTGCTACCAAAGCGGCATTATTTAAAAAAATCGAATACGACTATCTCGGATATTATCTTGATGAAAGTTATAATTTTCATGATTTTTCCGCACGTGGCATGAATGGAATAGAAGACTGTTATACATCTGCTATGGGGCATATACTCTTTTTTAGCGGGACAGATTCTATCATGGCATTAAAAAATGTGTATGATAACTATGGTGGCAATATAACGATATTAGGCTCTATTCCAGCAAGTGAACATAGTGTAATGTGTTTAGGTGGACAGCAAAATGAATTAGAGACTTTCAAGCATATTATGCAGAGATTCCCACATTCAATGGTATCTATTGTCTCTGATACTTGGAATCTATGGGACATTATAGACTCTTTGCGAAATGATAAAGAGGCTTATCATCTTATTGCGACGCGAGCACAACCTATTGTATTAAGACCTGATTCGGGTGATCCATTTTTAATCTTAACGGGGAATCCCAAAGCACAAGATAAGAGAGAAAAAATAGGAGTAATTAAACTTGTAGCAGAATATTTTGGCTTTGAAAAAGTCCGCATTATTTATGGTGATGCTATTACAGTGGAACGGGCAAGTATGATTTATAAGTGGTGCAAGGAACAAGGGTTTAATCCTACGCAATTTTTATGTTTGGGTGTTGGTAGCTATGCCTATAATTCTGGAATACGTGATGATGTTGGGCTTGTTACCAAAATGACTTGGGCAAAGATTAATGGTAAACCTATGCACCTTATCAAAAAACCTATCACAGGAAATGATAAGATATCTTTATCTGGCAAAGTCGGAATAAAAAAAGACTCGCGTGAGGTATTACAATTTCTCGATGAAGAGAGACAAGATGATTTGCTTAATACAGATATGACATTACAAGATTTTATAGACATTCGTCAATATGCAAAACAAGAATTTCTAAGAAGTATACAAAAATGATTCACAATACTTTGAATTATACATAGCAAAATCGTGTAGTGTAATTTTATACTAATCTAAGTAAGATAGTATATATCATGTTGCAGTGATGATAATATTGCCCTTTTATAATATTTTTTAATTTATTAATATAATAAGATTCAAACAAACATATAGTTTAATAATACAAGATTAAGTAATGTTGATTTCAAGTCTATAAGCATCTCATCTCTCTTTAAAGTTTGCCAACAAGGCACAATATTTTATCAATGCGATAAAATGAACTACAAAAGAAACAACAAAGTTTTTATACTTAAAAATTCATGGGCATATAAGCAAAAATTAGTAACAGGTGATTTATATGAGGATTTGGCAGACGGTGGCATTATGAAAGCGTATAATTGCAGGTGTTATCTTGAGTATATATATGATTTACGTGATATTGATGAAGCATTTTTAACAAAAAAAGGATACGATTATATCTATAAGTATTAAGGGGCAAGAATGAAAGATGTTTTGAAGCTTATAGAAAATCTGATTTTTTGGATTGTGTGGCTTTTTATTATAGGCGTGGCTGTAAATTATTGGTTGTATGGTTAATGAAAATATTGCAAGTTAGCATTTTATGTATGAGTATAGTTTCTAGTAGTATTGTATTATGTGGTTGTAGCCCTTTGTTGTATTATGATGTGTTATATTATTTACAAAATGGAGAGCCTATGCCAAAAGAAGGTTTCAGAAAGTTTTGGTTTTAATATGAAATATGATATAATAATGTAATTTTTGATTGAGAGATTGGAGTATGCAAGCATAACCCAATAAAGCAATGCCCACAAGAGAAGGCAAGATGAGTCAATACATTACCACATTCAAGAAATCTTGTGTTTTTTGTTTCTTGATGCTATACATTCTCAATGCACAAGAGTTTGGTAGTCGGACTAATTCGTATGGGGCAAGATGTTATAAATACAATAACAGTGCATTTTGTGGGAGTGGCTATATAGGGATAGGTGGATATTATACAGATTTTACAGGTCCCACCTCTACATCATACGGTGGAGGTGCGTATCTCTCCTTAATAAGTAAATTTTATTTAGAATGGTTACATATAGGTCTTGATTCTACGATAGGGATAGGTGGCTTTGTGTTAAATAGTCCCTTGAATCTCTCACCGCAAACACAAACAGATATAGGCTATTTTGGTTCTGCTACAATAAGCATTGGTGTCAATCTTGACTACTTGCAACTTACTATCCCTACCATTGCCTATGTGTCTTTCTCAGCAGATAACTATGATGTGAGCATAAATGATTCTGAACATGGATTTTTCACTGCCAATCTCTTTTTAGGATTTGGGGCTTTTAGTCGCTTAACTCTTAATGAACGATTGCATTTAGAGCTTGAGGTTAATATGGGATTTGGTTTTATGAGACGTTATGGTGGGCATGGCTTTTATAGTATACTTGATGGCTTCAATGGAAGCTACCGTCTTGAAGGAATCATTGGCTTGATGTGGCGTGATTATGCCATACTACCTAAATATAAAAGACGTATGCCGGATTTTTATACAAGGATACGTAGCATATATTATTACATAAGCTCTGCGGACTTACCATACTCTGGCTCTATTTTCAATACACAAACAATCCAATCGCCACAATCCCATAATTTTAGAATGATGTTTGAAGTAGGACTTGGATATTAATCAGAATCTACTCCCACTATTACATAACAAAGAGAATATAAAAGTGATAGCATCCTCACTTACCACACTAATATTCTTTAGAATCAAAGAATATTGCATAGCTACCTTTTCGAGATTCATACCCAATATTCCTTAGTATATACCACATTTAGAATCTTTTATACTATTCTAGTATTGTAAAATCGCACTCACATCAGTATATCTTAATCAAGATTCTATAATAACAGAATATTCCCTGCATAAACCCACTACACATTATTTCTACAATCTAATATGTTATGTATATGATAAGCAATGATGATTCTTAAAACTTCACAAATCTTTGGTATATAAGACATCAATGCTATATAACATGACTGCCACATAATCGTGCTGATTTATAATATTTGTGTATAACAATCATTTTTATCAAACTATATCATAATAAAATTACAAATTAACATATATTTAAGATATTTTTAAGTTTTAATACGTTAGAATACAGAAATTTTATTTACAAGGAGTTTTTTTATGAAAATTTGTAAGGTCTTTATAACTTTATGTATGGTTATAGGTTTTAGTATAACGTCTATGAGTGCTAAAGTAGCAGAAATTACACAGACAAATGTTGCTCAAGTTGGAATCTCAAAAGAGGATGCTCAAGTACTCTTTGGTACAGAAAAGGCAAATGTAGAGGTTTTGACACAAAAGGAAATGGGAGAAACAAAAGGTGAATTTTGGTGGATATTTATACCTATTGCTGCGGGTGTTGCCTGTATGTTAATTAAAGGCTGTGGTGGTGGTCCTATTTACCAAAAAACTATTCCATTTTAATCCACAAGTAGTAAAAATAAGGGGTGCAGAATGGTTAAGATAATAAAGAGAAGTTTCCCGCTTGCCTTGCTGTTATTTAGCAGTGCGTGGACTAATGAGTGTGCTGGAGGTCATTGCGGTAATTTGCATTTAGAAATAGATGGACGTAGTGCAAGCATTACTAATATTTTTGGTCTTACATCGACATCAGATAATATGAAGTATTTACTATCTTCTAGTAACCATGATAAGATTTACAATAGTAGTCTTTATAGCAATCTTAGCCCGTGGTCTTATGGAGTGTATGAATCTAGTGTCAATGGATATGGGCGAGGTTTTTGGAATGCGGATTTTCCATTAGGTATTGGAGGATATGCTAATCTTATGCTTGGAAATAAAATAAGTTTAGAATTTCAAGCGGGAACATTTGCTAAATATCATACAAAATATATCGATCCATCTATGCCATTTTATAGAGATTATCGACCAGAAATGGCTGTCAGTCTCGTTTATAAACAAAAAAATGGGGGAGAACATAGAATAACATGGTCTCAATCATGTATTGGAAATGGTATGTTCCCTTGATAATATAATATGTCATTAATGGGATTATAGAATGGATAAACTCTCCCATCTTCCTATATTGTAAAATTTTATGATACTACTTGAAATGGGACTTGGACTCCATAGTAAATGGTGGTAGGTCTATTTGAATGACAAAAAATTTCTAACTTTAAGAGCATAGAATCATCATATATAGAATCACTATATATGACATTCAACAATAAAAGGCTTCAAGGTTTTTTATTGTCTAAACTTCGATTTATTCCAAATATTTGCATAGAAATTTCTATAATCCTAATACTATAAGAGTTGCATATATAATACTTTTATGTACTATACAACAAAAACTCTATACTGTATTCCCGTGTATTGTAATTACATATTAGAATATAAGAGTTCGATACAAAGGGCTTTCTTACTCAAAATATCAGAATGTAGCAATACCTACAATTTTAAAGATTCTATAGCTAAAAACTTAAATGATAAAATGCAAAATTGCTTAATACTAATAGTATTCTAAATTTTAGCTTACAATCTAATAAAATCCCAAATCATTATATTTCTCATAGAATACTATTATAAAATATAAAAATTGAAATTATTAAGATTCTATACTTTCAGCTAAAACCTAGAATTTCATATTTTTACATTCATATTGTTATATGTCGCTCAAAGCTTTCATAATACAATGACCTTGCTTCATCAAGTGGTATATCCAGCATAGCAAGAGAAATACGCTCTCCACCCACTTTACCAATGATTTCAAAATCAAGATTCTTTTCTTTAGCCATCATATATAGAGATTCTAGGCAATCACGGGATACCTCACAAATGACTTGACTTTGCTCTTCACTAAATAGTGAAAGTCCGAACGATTGGATATTTTGCATAGAATCTTGATATGACATCTGCTGTAAAGATGCTTTATTATCAACACTCATATCATAATGTGGCGAAAATCTTTGTATTTGAGAAGACAACAGGTTAGATAATACAGTGCTATTTTTTAGGGAATCTGCAATTTCTCTTATTACCGATTCTTGTAATGCCCTAACCCCAATATTACCTATAATCGCCATTTTTGATAATGTTACGGCAATACCACCCTGCCCTATATCTCTTGCACTTAGAATCTTATTTGCCTTAATGCTTTCTTGTAAAAACTCCCAAAGCCTCAATTCAAGATGTAAATCTATATCATGCACTCTACCACTTATAGGACTATGGATAATTTTTTGTAGCAAACTCCCTGCAAAATTATTGGCACAAAATGTAGCCCCAATGCGACATAAGATAGAATCATATTGCACAAAATGTGTGCCAATCGCTTGATTAGAATCCTCCAAAACTCCCACGCTTACAATGCTAGGGGTAGGATATATAGCATTTTCATTAGTCTGATTGTATAACGAAACATTACCACTTACAACAGGAGTATTGAGAATCTCACATGCCTCTTTTATACCTTCACAAGATTCCTTGAATTGAAACATAACTTCCGGATTCTCTGGACTACCAAAATTCAGACAATCTGTTATAGCCAAAGGTTTTGCGCCGCTTAGGGCAACCTTGCGTCCTGCCTTGACTACGGCAATCTTTGCTCCAATTTTTGGGTTTAAATAACAATATCGCACATTGCATTTTGCACTCATGGCAAGAGCTTTTTTAGAATCATAATGTTGCAGAGAAATAATGCTAGCCCCTCCAAGTCCAGCACCCTTAATTGTGCTAGCCTTAATGCTTGAATCGTATTGGTTATAAATCCACGCCTTATCACATACTTCAAGAGAACATAACATCTCTCGTAATAAAAGGGAGCAAGTAGTTTTATATAAAAGAGATTGATCTATTATTGAATCTGTCAAACTTTCGGGTATTCTATCGCCTTGCATAGCCTCGGCTTGTGCTAGATTTTGCTGCATAACTAGATTCTTTACAGACAAACACAATGTCTCACATGTTTTTAAATAGCTTGGGATTTTCACCGGTCGGTTTAATATCGGGGCATTCTCCACAACAGATGTAACTTCTAGGTCTACACATTTCTCTCCATTCCAAAACAATTCGATTCTACCATTATTCCGCACCTCTCCGACAACCTCGGCACTTAACTCATATTTATTAAAAATTTCCTTAATCCTATTTTCACAACCTTTCTTAACACAAAGCAACATTCTTTCCTGTGATTCACTAAGCATAATCTCATAAGGATTCATGCCTTCTTCTCTCATTGGAATTTTATCAAGCCACAGAATCATTCCGCTACCACTACGATTTGCCATTTCAAAACTAGAGCTTGTAAGCCCTGCTGCACCCATATCTTGGATTCCAATGATGAGATTTTCCTTAAAGACTTCCAGACAAGCATCTAACAGTAGCTTTTCTACAAAAGGGTCTCCAATTTGCACAGTCGGGCGTAGAGACTGATTGGTAGCATTAAAACTATCGCTACTCATTACCGCTCCTCCCAAACCATCTCTGCCTGTTTTACTCCCTACATACATAATCAGATTCCCATCTCCGCTTGCTCTACCATAGAAAATAGCATTTTTTCTTGCAATTCCTAAACTAAATGCATTAACCAAAATATTACCATTATAACACGACTCAAAGCTTGTTTCTCCACCAATAGTAGGAACCCCAACGCAATTACCATAATGTCCTATACCCTCAACTACTCCATGCAAAAGATAAACATGTCTTTTTTTTGTATCCTTGTCATGTATATTGCCAAAACGAATTGCATTGAGATTGGCAATAGGATCTGCTCCCATAGTAAAAATATCACGCAAGATTCCACCAACACCAGTAGCGGCTCCAGCATTTGGTTCAATGAAGCTCGGATGATTATGTGATTCTATTTTAAATACTATTGCTAAATTATCTCCAATATCAATAACTCCAGCATTTTCACCCGGACCTTGCAAAACCCATGGTGCTTGTGTAGGAAATCCTTTTAAATATATTTTACTTGACTTATAACTACAATGTTCGCTCCACATAGCAGAAAATATTCCAATTTCAATGAGATTTGGTTCTCGTCCCATAAGCTTTTGTATTGCTACATAATCTTCATGGGAAAGGCGATGTTGTTTTAAAACCTCATCTAAATGGTGCGGCTGTATACTAAAATCTTGCATTATTTCCTCATCTTTGGTTAATTCAATAAATCATATTTTAAAATCAAGATTCTAATCCAAAAATAACAAAAAATCACAACATGAAAGATGTTTTTTATTTTTTTTGATTTGATTAAATCTTTTTTTAATCTTTTTTGACTACAATATAGTAACAGCTTAATTTTAAGTCATGGAGCTATGGAATCAATGAAATACATAAAATTCTTCGAGGAATTAAACAACAAAGATGTTCCTCTTGTAGGCGGCAAAAATGCAAGTATCGGTGAAATGTTTAAGGAATTAGTGCCTGTCGGCATTAAAGTCCCAGATGGTTTTGCCATCACAAGTGATGCTTATTGGTATCTTTTAGAAAGTGGAGGCATAAAAGAACAAATCAAACAACTCTTAGAAGGAATAGATTATACTGAAATGGATGTTTTACGTAATCGTTGCAGCGAAATTCGCAGACTCATCTTTACTACTCCCCTACCCTCTGATTTAAAAGATGAAATTTTTGAGGCTTATGAAATTTTAAGTGCACGTTATAGTATGGCAGAGGCAGATGTAGCAGTGAGAAGTTCAGCAACAGCAGAAGACTTACCAGATGCGAGTTTTGCTGGGCAGCAAGATACATATTTGAGTGTTAAAGGAAAGGTAGATTTAATTCACTATATCAAGTCATGCTTTGCATCACTTTTTACTCATCGTGCAACAAGTTATCGTGCCGGTAAAAAATTTGACCACTTTAAAGTTGCCTTGAGTGTAGGTGTCCAAAAAATGGTTCGGGCAGATAAAGGTGCAGCAGGTGTCATGTTTAGTATCGATACTGAAACAGGCTTTAAAAATGCAGTATTTATTACATCATCTTGGGGATTAGGTGAAAATGTCGTTGGTGGCACTGTAAATCCAGATGAATTTTATGTTTTTAAACCAACCCTAGAACAAGGTAAAAAACCTATTATTAAGAGAAAATTAGGTACAAAAGATGTAAAAATGGTATATGCCCCTCCGGGTAGTGAAAAACCCACGACGAATGTCAAAACAACACATAATGAAATGGAAACTTTCTCAATCACTGATGAGGATGTTCTGACATTAGCAAAATACGCTATTGACATCGAAAAACATTACACAAAAGAGGCAGGAGAATATCGTCCTATGGACATGGAATGGGCTAAAGACGGTGAAAGTGGTGAGATATTTATCGTACAAGCACGTCCTGAAACTGTGCAAAGTCAAAATATAAAAAATGGAGCAAAAATTGAAAAGTTTTACTTCAAAAATCTCCATGAAGAGAGAGAAATAGTGTTAAAAGGTATGGCGATAGGCACAAAAATAGGAACTGGCAAGGTAAGAATCATCAACAATATCGAACATATGAATACTTTTAAGGAAGGAGAAATCTTAGTTAGCGATAATACAGACCCAGATTGGGAACCAGTGATGAAAAAAGCGGCAGCTGTAATTACCAATCGTGGGGGAAGAACATGTCATGCCGCCATTGTAGCAAGAGAAATAGGAGTACCAACAGTAGTAGGTGCACATGGTGCAACAGAAAGACTCTATACAGGAATGGAAGTAACAGTATCATGTAGCGAAGGTGAAGAAGGGCTTGTATATGCTGGAATCCATGAATATGATATTGAATCGGTATCATTAGAACACCTTGGAGAAACAAAAACAAAAATTTACATGAATGTTGGCGATCCGGCAAAAGCTTTTGGATTCTCTCATATTCCGAATCATGGGGTAGGTTTAGCGAGAATGGAACACATTATTCTACATCAAATAAAAGCTCATCCTTTAGCCCTCTTGGATTTACAAAACAATAAACCGATAGATAATCAAGTGGTTGTAGAATCTCTCATTCATGGTTATGATAATCCTAAGGACTTTTTTATTAAAAAAATTGCTGAAGGTATGGGTATGATTGCAGCTGCTTTTTATCCCAATCCAGTGATTGTTCGTACAAGCGATTTTAAAAGCAATGAGTATCGCGGTATGATTTCAGGAGAAAAATATGAACCGCAAGAAGAAAATCCTATGCTAGGATACCGTGGAGCAAGTAGATATTATTCCGATCAATATAGGGTAGCATTTGAATGGGAATGTCAGGCTTTAGCTATGGTAAGAGATGATATGGGGCTTACAAATATGAAAATTATGATACCATTTTTACGGACACCAGAGGAAGGTAAAAAAGTGCTAGAAATCATGCGACGTAATGGATTGCAATCTGGTAATAATGGGTTAGAAATTTATGTTATGTGTGAATTGCCTGTTAATGTAATTTTAGCTGATGAATTTCTTTCTATGTTCGATGGGTACTCTATTGGTTCTAATGACCTGACACAACTTACATTAGGTGTGGATAGAGATGGCGATCTTGTAAGTCATATCTTTGACGAAAGGAATCCCGCCATGCTGGAAATGTTTCGACAAGCTATAAAAGCTTGTAAAAAACATGGTAAATATTGCGGGATTTGTGGACAAGCCCCAAGCGACTATCCAGAAATAGCTGAATTTTTAGTTAAAGAAGGTATTAACTCCATTTCGCTAAATCCAGACTCTGTTGTAAAAACATGGGAAAGGATAGAAAAACTTGAAAAAGAACTTAACAAATAAGGAAAATATATGACATCTAACAATTCTATGAATAAAAAAAATGAAAAAAGCTATATACGTAAAGTTTCAGATATAGCTATTTTAGGTGGTATGAGTGCCATTCTTATTGGAGGATTAGTGGGATGTGATAACTCAAGCTCAAGCAGTGCGCAAGAAATTAGTAGAAAACAGGGGGTTACTGTTACACTGCAAGAACAACGAGATGGTAGCTATAAAATACTTGATGAAACACCAAGTTCAGACGGTGACACAACAGTAATTGTTAAAGATTTAGAAGGCAATAAGAGGATTCTAAGCAAAGAAGAAGTTGATGCATTGGTTGCAGAAGAAGCGCAAAAGATTGACAATGGTACAAGCACACTGACAAGTGGTGATGGTGGTGGACTTGGTATTGGCGGTGCAATTTTGGCAAGTGCAGCGGGAGCATTAATTGGAAGCTATATCGGCAATAAACTTTTTAATAATGCAAACTATAAAGCAAATGCTCAACGTGGCTATAGTTCACCATCCGCCTATCAACGTTCGCAAAGTAGTTTTAATCGTTCTACTAGTGCGACATCTACAGCTACACGTGCGGCTACACCATCAAATGCAAAAAGCGGTTTCTTTGGTGGAGGCAGCTCTTCTTCGCTCTCATCATAATTGTACTATTTCATATCATCTTTCATCATATTACAATAGCCAAAAAAACAACATTATATAGCTTTGGTAAATATATTTTAATTACCAACAGTCAATATTCTTACTGAAAGATATCATATTATCAATGTAACTTTATTAAACATATAAAAAAAATATTGTGTTAAAAATTAACTTTATTTAAAAAATAAAGTTTTATAGTATAGAATTTTAATAATATTATATTATTGATAAGGAAGTATATGTCGAAAGTATATTTTTTCGCAACCTGTTTAGGTGGCATAGCATATTCAGATACATGTGTACATGCTATACAACTTTTGCAAAAAGAAGGAATAGAAGTTATTTTTAAAAAGGACCAAACTTGTTGTGGACAACCCAGTTATAATAGTGGGTATTACGAAGAAAGCAGAAAAATAGCATTATACAATTTGCAACTTTTCCATAATGACCATCCAATTATTGTACCCAGCGGCTCTTGTGCTGGAATGATGCGAATAGACTATGTTAATCTTTTTAAGGACACACAATATGAACAAGATTTTCAACATTTCTCTTCACGTATTTATGAATTAAGTGAATATTTAGATAACGTTTTAAATGTGCGTTATTATGATATTGGTAAACCCATAAAAATCACTTGGCATTCTAACTGTCATGCTTTACGTGCAACACAATGCATTGCAAGTGCCAAAAATCTCCTAAAAAGACTACACAATGTAGAACTAGTAGAATTAGAAAGAGAAGAAGAATGTTGCGGTTTTGGCGGGACATTTAGCGTAAAAGAACCAGAAATTAGTCGTGCCATGGTCCATGAAAAAATTGCTGACATACAATCACGTAATATTGAATGTCTTATATCTGCGGATGCAGGTTGCTTACTTAATATTAGCGGAGCTATGGCGAAAATAGGGGTTAGCATAGAATCCATGCATCTCTATGATTTTTTGGCAAAGAGAATTGGACTAGCATAAATCTATATGACAATGATTCTATAATTATATGAATTTTTTAACTTATAAGGAGAATAATTATGAGTACTAATGTCTATCATTCAGATAATGAATATCATCATTCTATTACCACACACTTAGCAGACATGCAGTTAAGAGAAAATCTCAAATCTTCAATGGATACACTAAAAATCAATAGAAAAAAGCTTATAGAAAATCGTTACCATGATTGGGAATCATTAAGAGAATTAGGCAAACAGATTAAACAAAAAGCTCTAAAAAACCTTCCAGAGCTTTTAGAAAAATTTGAATATAATGCAAAAAAAAACGGTATGCAAGTGCATTGGGCACAAGATTCAAAAGAAGCAAATGAAATTATTTACAGTCTAGCAAAATCTCACAACATTGACACAATTTTAAAAGGTAAATCAATGGCCAGCGAAGAGATTCATCTCAATGCCTTTCTTAAACAAAAAGGTGTTAATGCAATCGAAACAGATTTGGGGGAGCTTATTATTCAGCTTATTGATGAACCACCTGTACACATTGTAGCTCCAGCAATACATAAGAATCGTAATCAAATTGGTAAGATTTTTGAAGAAAATCTCAAAGTGTCATTTACAAATGTGCCAGAAGAATTAAATGGTATAGCAAGAACACATCTAAGAAAAGAATTTCAAAGTTTTAAAATGGGTTTAACTGGTGTCAATTTTGCCATTGCTAATGAAGGTGCAATTTGGCTTTTAGAAAATGAAGGCAATGGAAGAATGAGTTCTAGTGTACCTGACATTCATGTCGCTATTTGTGGTATTGAAAAGGTAATTGAAAGTTTTGAAGATGCTTGCGTACTGGATATGCTTTTAGTTCCATCTGCCACGGGAGCACCAATTACATGTTATAACAATATTATATCAAGTCCACGTAAAAAAGATGAATTTGATGGTCCAAAAGAAATACATATCATCATGCTTGACAATAATCGTTCAAAAATGCTAGCACAACCACATTATTATCAAGCATTAAGTTGTATTCGTTGCGGGACATGCCTCAATCATTGTCCAATATATGATAAAATCGGCGGACATTCTTATTTAGCTACTTATCCTGGTCCAATCGGAGAAGTAATTTCACCACAAATTTTTGGTTTGGATAATTGTGGTTATATGACAAATCTATGTAGCCTATGTGGGCGATGTAGCGAAAAATGTCCAGTTAAGATTCCATTGGCGGAACTTATACGAGACTTACGTAGTGAAAGAATAGGACAAGGAATGAAACAAATCAAGGGCTACAACAATGTCCAATATGATAAAGAAGAACAAAAAATGATGAAAGAATTTAGCAAAGTAGCAACAAATGGCTGGAAATGGCGTATTGCCTTTAAGCTATTGCATATTATTACACCTTTTTTACCATTTATTATCCATATAAAAATAATAAAAAAAAGTTTATTTGGCAAATGGCTATTAAACCACGAACTTCCCGTACTTAATGGTAATTTATATACAAAAGTAAAAAAAATAAAAGGAATTATTTATGAGTAGAGAATCTATTTTAGCAAATGTCAAGCACGCTTCAAACAAAAATCGACTAAATGCTACAAAACTGGAGTATTTTGACACAATGATATATGATTCAAAGAATCTTTTAGAAACATATATTCGGCATCAAAAAGCCAATATGGCAAATATTATATTATCTCATAGACAATCGATAACACATGATATTAATACAATCATACATGAACACAATATTACTAATGTCCTCTGTGCCAAAAATATACTTCATGTAATGCCAAACTCTCACAAAATAGAAGAGAATCTAAAGACAAATGTCGTTATCTATGAAAAAAACATTGATGAAATAAAAGAGCAATTATTCTCCATTGAGGCAAGCATTTTGCATGCTCATGTCGGTGTGGCTAATCTCGGAATTTTTGGACTTAGCATAGGCAATGATAACCCACGTTTAACTTCTCTTGTTGTAAAAACATGCATTGTGCTATTAAAAAAAGAAGATATTGTGGCAAATCTTTTTGAAGCATTCAAAATTCTAAAAACATCTAGTACTCAAAAGCTGCCAAGCAATATTGTATTCATCGCTGGACCAAGTAGAACAGCAGATATTGAATTAAAGACTGTTTTTGGTGTCCATGGACCACAAAATATATTTATTATCTTATATGAGTAGCACACTGCTTATCCTATAAGTATTAAATAAGGAGTTTTATTGGAATGGGTAATACCAATGTAGTATCTTATATAATTTTGAAACATTGCAACCAATATTCAGGCAATTAGATTATATAAAACAATATATTACCAAATATTAAATTCTGTATCATATAAGTGTAAAAAATCTACAAAATGAGATATGGTTTTTAAAACTATCCTATTTCTTTTATAGTCTATTGAGGAAATTGTTATTAGTTTATCTCCACCATCTCTCGACTAATTTCTATAGCATCTTCTTTCGTGTAAAAAAGAAGTAAAATTATAACCATAACAATAGGATATAAAGTTACTCCCAATATAGTAATTAATCAATGTAAAAATAATTGTAATCAGATATTATGTAGCTTAATACTTTATACGACATACAATTATGAATAGCTATAGAATTAAAATAATTTTTTTTAAATTACAAGTTTCTTGCAAAATTTATAGAAAAATTAATTCACAATCACTAAGTCCCTCCATTCACAAGAATATCAGTAAGCTTCCAGCTTATTTAGCTTTTTACACTAAAGAATTTTTATAATATGATTTTTGAAGTGTACGATATTGATATAATTACTGTCGTATATTCGGATTATTGTATATAAGTGTTTGTTGCAACAAATCTTCTAGATTCACTTCTTTACCAAAAAGCTTTTCATATATAATAAAGTTTGCGATTACCCTCATACCATATAGCCGCGATTCCTCATAGGGTATAAGCTCCATACTAAGCCATGGTTCATATTTTCTATTTTTCAAAAAAAGTTCATTTTTTGCTAAAAGTCTACGTAAAAAACCCGGTCCCCCATTATAAGCATACGCAACAAATAGTGGATGTTTGTATTGCTTTTGTAATTGCTTGATAAAATGGCGACCCATTTCTAAAGAAGTTTTTGGGTCAAATAAATCATTGTATGTAATATCATCTCTTCCCATTTCTTTTGCAAATGGCTTAACATTAGCTGGCATAATCTGCATGATTCCAAGTGCAAAAGAACGCGAAATAAGCGTTGGAATAAAATAGCTTTCTTGTCGAGCAATAGAAAAAACAAAGCTTTGTTGCTCTCTTGAATCCCACTGTACTAACCCATCATAAGGTGTGATATAGTAATTGGTTGCATATTTATCAATTTTCTGCATAAGATAAGCAAGTTGAGGCATAGTATCCTTATAAGAAAAATAGGGTATCACTTTGCTAAGTTTAATTGGATCAGTTGTCTGCAACATTGTTGTTGAAATATTCTGCCAAATATATGGGTCTCTAATGTCAAATGGTGGATTTTTTAATGCCAAAGATGGAAGAGTATCAATAATAGTATAACTTGGTTTTTTCTGCAATTTTTGACTTGCATAAATACTAAAAACATCAACATGTTTGCTTTTTATGAGTTCTTCTAAATATTGTACATCGTTGCTAACGAGATATTGCCAAAAAAGAGATCGGTCAATAAAAAATCCAATGGTTGTTTTATTTTGAGCACGTTTAAAATAACTCATTGCCTTATCTTTTGAACCAAAACGCAATTCATTGATTCCAAGTAAAAATAGTGTATTATGCGGTGCTTGAATAATATCACTTTGCAATAACATCTGCTTAAGATTATGTAGCTTAGAATCTAGCACAATCGTATTGATTATATTATAAAACCCTTGTGTCTTATATTCACTTAATCTTTGTAGGTCAGCAGCAGGTGTCGCACTCATCATTTTATGCTTTTCTTCATAACTTAAAGCATGAAAAACCATCGCAAATACTATAGAGTTAGCTTTAAAAAGTTTACTTGTGCGTTCATTAGAAGACAAAATTTCAATAGCTTGGACAGTATCCTTATGCGTATGTTTCAGTTTAGCAATTACCGCTTCTGTATCTTTTTTGGGTAATGTCTTAAAAGCTGACAATTTACCTCTAACAGATAAGGCAAGGCACTGTGCATCGTGTTTTAATGCGGTTTTTATCATCATATTCGCACATTCAATATCTCTTGGCATTTTTTCTGTTTTTCCAAGATTATTTAAAACTTTCCGCAAATACGGATTTTTTGCATTGAGAAGTCTATATGCCTCATTAATTTCATTAGCATTGAGTTTATTGTCGCTTAAATATTGCCAGATATAAAAGTCTCTTACAATACCTTTTGGCTTATCTTTAATGTAATAATCAAAAAAATCTCTTCCCTTTAAATCCTTACCTGCATACACTGGTGTAGAGCTCACAATATGCTTTGGTATATCAGTAGATACCTTGTTCATATCGCTCACATATTTCACAGGATGCGTAGATAACGGAGAATCAGATGATTGTGGTGCCACATAGCTTTGATAAGGATTATATGATTTATTGCTGGTTTTATTAAATTCAATAATATTATCTGCATAAAGAAGCCCTGCACCAAAACATAAACCTATCACATACTTCATATAGCCTCCTATCACCTTAAAATAAACTTCTGATTTTAATGAAACTCAAGTAAAAAACGGACTAAAGTAAGATTCACAAATTGCAAGATTAATATAGTAATTAATGGTGCAAACTCTAAGCCATTAAACTCCGTCTTTACAAATCTTTTTAATCCGTTATAAGCTGGATACGTGAGTTTATCAAGAATCTGCATAAGTTGACTATATGAGTCGGCTCTTGCTAAATGCAAAATAGCATGGATAAATATAACCCAACAGTAAATAGTAATAATCCAAGATAGAATCTGTCCAATCGCATTAAAAAATAAAACCATATCATCTCCTTATTATTATGTGTAAATGATACTTTATTGCATCATACAGTTTATCAAGCTCTATACCATGAGATTGTCCGCTTAATAGTATACGTAAGGGCTTAAAAAGATATTTGCCCTGTAGCCCAGTTTCAACAATGATAAAGTTTTTAAAATCCTCATAATTTTTATTATGAGCTACATCATAATGCTTTAATAACACTTCAAGAATAGTATCAAAGGAATCCAAAAAATCTTTAGCCAATAACCTTTTTTGTGCAATTGGCATAAAAATATAAGTGAAATATTCTTGTAATTGAGATAATGAGTGTATCTCTTGAAGATAAAGTAAAATCACATCATTATAATGGGCATCAATCTTAATTTTTTCTGAATCTTTATAGATTTCATTAATCGCTGATTCCAATGGAATATAAAAAGATTCCAAAGGTTGTTTGCGTATTATATCACGATTAATTTGTAATACTTTCTTATAATCAAACTTAGCGGGATTTTTTGAAATATTAGCGACATCAAAATATTGTATACAATCATCATAGCAAAATGTCTCATTATTATATTGTTCCAATTTAGAATTTCCCAATAAAATTAAATAATTTGCAATAGACTGTGACTGTATGCCTTGTTCAAGCAACCATTTCACACTTGACGCTTTATCACGTTTAGACATTTTCTTATTCTCTTCATTCAAGATAATAGGCAAATGAGCATATCTTACATTATGATTAAATCCTAAAGCTTTTTTAATGAGAATCTGTTTTGGAGTGTTACTGATATGATCCTCCCCACGAATAATATAGCTCATCTCTTTATCATCGATACTACATGCAAAGTTATAGGTTGGAATGTCATTACGCATAATCACAAAACTATCTATTTCATTAGCCTGAAATGATAAATAACCTCTTATAGAATCTCGAAAGACAATCGACTCATTTGCTCGCAATCGAATAATAGGGCTTGTTGTTCTATTGCCTTTCTCTAATTCCGCCCATGCATCATGGTATCGAAACGGAATCTTATTTTTTTGTGCCTCTTCTCTTTTGGACTCTAAAAATTCCTTTGAACAATAACAATAAAATGCCTTACCATTTTTAATTAAGGTGTGTGCTAATTCACGATGTAATGGAAAATTGTTGCTTTGATACAAAACTTCATCATAACATAAGCCAAACAACTGCAATAAAGAAAGAATTTCTTGATCTTTATTGGCAATATTTCTTTCTAAATCGGTATCTTCAATACGAATAATAAACTTTTGCTTTAGTTTCTTTGCCATAAGATAATTAAATATTGCCACACGCAAGTTACCAATGTGCATATCGCCTGTAGGTGATGGCGCAAATCGCAACATAATTGCTCCTCAAATATAAATACGAATAAAAAAGAGATTCTACAATGTATTTTCCAAGCTTTACTAAAATTTTTTCATTTTTTGTCCCTATGTGTGAATTTTATCAAACTCACAATTATTTATAATTATAAAAACAACATATTAATTATCGTAATTATAAGTTATTACAATATAGTTGCAAAAATGCCAAATCTTCCAGTATTTACATCTCTCCTATATGAAAAATAATTATTATCACAACATGTGCAAATTGGGAGAATTTCACGATTTATTTCACAAATTTTCATAGAATCCAATTCATCTTGCAATAATGCTATCATATCAAGCTTATATGTCATATTATCTTGTGTAATATATTTATTGCCGAAATTAACGATAATATCAGAAGCTATATCATATCCTACCTCATAGCAGCATTGACGAATAGAGGCTCCAACAAATACCAATATATCACTTGGCGATACGTTATATTCTTGCATTAAGATATTTATAGCATTGGTTACAATTAATGAACACATTCCAATTCTTCCGGCATGTATAAGAGCAAATACATTTTTCTTTGGGCAAAAAAGTAAAATAGGATTACAATCCGCTACCATAATCAATGCGATGAAATTTCTATCATTGCAAATAATGCCATCAGCACTGCCCAACAAAATTTCATGAGACTGCTGATGATATAGGATAGTAGTATCAATAAGACAAGTTGTCTTTGTTGTGGTATTGTAGGCATACAAATTTGTAGTAAACATATCTGTGTGTGAATGACGATGTATGCTAATAATGTGATTTGAGTGAATCTGATTGAGATACAACAATGTTTTATGAGCATAAAAGTGTCGCAGAATAGTACTACGATTTATTGCTGCTTTTACTTTCTCATCACCAACATGATATGCTATATTAAGACTATTATATGGAGGCATACTGATTCCACCATGTCTATTGCTTACAATAAAATCAAGTGTCGAATCCTGAAATAATACACTATGTTTTTTACCATACATAGACAGGCAAGTAGCTGATTGATATAAAGAATGTTGTGAGAAGGACATTGAATGCTCTTTATTTGTATCAGGAACTATTTGTTTATAGATAGAATTTTTCTTCATTTGATTCTCAATATAAGATTGAAATAAACATAAACAATACTATCTTTGCATGACTTTCTCTATTTTTTGCATACTAAAACTTATTATTTGGATTAGAAAGAATAGCTTGTCGTGAACTCTCTAATAGCTTCTCTTCTTCCAATGTATCATCGGTTATTAATTGTTGATTAGTAATATCTTGTGATTCTATGCTATCAAAAATACCAAGTTCCAAAAAATTCATGGCATTCATAAAAACACAAATATCACGTATAACACTGTTGTTAGTTGGAATCGATATTTGTATGATACTTGAGAATGGAATTGTAACAAGACTTGAAAAATTTTCTTTGCCAAAACCAGCCTCAAAAGACATTCCGTTTTCCCATATCTCAATACTCTCAAAAGTAAAGCCTGCAAGTATAAAATCAATAATTGGATGAAAATGTTGGCTAATTTCATCTGGTAGTATAGGATCAAATTGCACCATTGCATTGTTACACTGCACAGAAAAATGTATATTTTGAGATACAAGATACAATATAACTTCTTTAGCATGTTTAGTTAAAACTAGTTTCAAATTATCGTCCATATCTTTTCCTTATTGTATAGAGATTATACTTTATTGCATAAAATTGCATAATTACACTTTGCACATATTGATATAATATCTGTCATTTTGTTATTTTTACCAAAAGTTTGAATTATTTTCATAATTTCTTTTTGACCATGTAATAACTGCGATTGTGGCAAAAATTTCAAGGTTGCACTTTTTACCATGTAGTAAGCACATTGTATATCACAATCTTTATAAGGATTCAAAAATTCCATATTAGCAACACAAGAATAGTAAAACGGCATTTGCAAATCTTTTTTAGACGGTGTAGTATTCCCAGTCTTATAATCAATGATTATAATTTTATCCTCTACCATGTCAATTCTATCAATACAACCCGTACAAGTATGATTATGAAGAGATAATTCAAAATGTTCTTCTAAAGCCAAAATTCGTATGGTCTGAGATTGCACTCTCTGCTTTTCATAAGCAAAAAAATTACGCATAGCCATTATTACAGAATCAAGTTCGATATATGTTGCAATATCAATTCCAGAATCTTCATTTCGCCCACTTTGTTGCAAAAAATCATTTGAAAAATTGTTATATTGCTGAAAAAATGTATTTTCAATGATTTGCATATCTTGTAAAGTTAACTCTTTTTTCAAAAAATCTCCGTAAGCAACACGCAACCATTCATGTATCAATAAACCAATACTTGTATTTGTTGCTTGTGTATCTTCATCAATTAAGTTTTCAATGTAACGGAAATAAAATTGTCGCACACAATCTTTGTAAACATTAAGAGATGTAGCACTAATCTGACATACAGAATCATGAAATGTCGGATACTCTTCGTCGTAAAAATATGGTATATAGCTTTTTGATTCATCATAATAGGTATAATGTTGATCTATATTTTGTGAATCTTCAAGATTACAATGCAATTCTAAAAGCATATTTGATGGCATTTTTTCATGATTCACAACATAACAAATATGTGCAATTTGTGAGTTTTTAATTATATTATAATAATGATGTTTATAAATATTTTCTTTATCTTGACGGGTTGGCATTCCATAAAAACTACGTATTTTTGAATTCAAAAAGACATCTTCATGGGTTACATTTGGGATATAATCATCAGTAAAATCAAGTATTAATACTTCCTTAAAAGATAAATTACGTGCTTCGAGTGTTCCCATAACTCGTATTTTACCACCATGGATGTCATCTTTTTTTAAAGTAGAAAAATCACGCATAAAAAGAATAAAAAGTTGTTCAAAATTTAATTCTCGTATACTAAAAAAACTTTTTTGTGCCACAAGTTTTAATTCTGCTAATATAGTAATACCTTGTGTCAGCAATGTTGTGTATGATTCAAAAAGAATACGCAATATATCTTCAAGCTGTTCAAGCTGTGGATTCTCAATGATGTAAGAATCAGGCAAACACATAGATAATACAATATCCAAATGTCCAGTTTGCTTTATTGGTGTAGAAGACTGAATATATTGCATCAATGCTTCAATACAGAAAATTTTATATTCTAAAAAATACATATATATTTTTTCTAAAACAATATATTCCTCCAAACTAGTAACTGATATCCCCATAGCGAAATTAAACAAATTGCCAGAATCAAGTGTAATAAGATGATTGCAAAATGATTCATTTGGTAAAATCAAAGCAAAATCATTTTCACTCGCCTCATTATTAAGAATTTGTTGTTGCCATTTATAAGCCAAAAAAATTGCTAAATTAGCTTGATTAAAACTCTTTTGCGTTTTGTAAAGGTTAATAGCATTCACATCAACTAAGGTATCTTTTATACACAATAATTTTTTATTATGTATACCGTAAATATATTTTCGATGTATTTCTAGGGGTTGTTGTAATATTGTAAAATTTGAAATATTATATAAATCTGTTGTAAAGTATAAAAAAATTGCAACACTTTTTGCCGCTTGTTCAAGAATTTCATATTGAAGAGGTGTAATAAACCCCTCCAATTCAATATATACAGCTGAAAATGATTCTAAAAATTGTGTGGAAATCTCATAATTTTGCTTAATTGTGTGGCTATATAACGAATCTCTAAGCCCATTAGATTCTAAAAGGATTTGATATTCGCTATAAATTTCTGCAAGAAACTCAAGTTGATTTGCATATTCATCATATGTATCGATTTCGCAAAATTTCAATAAATTTGTTAATGTAATTGGTATTTTATGTGCAATAAGTTCATCATAAAAACTTAATAAAATAGATGAAAATTCCAAAAATGTAGAAAAACTCTCATCAAAAGTTAAAAAACTATTGTTTGTTGCTATCTTTTTATTTTTTTTCACATTATGTAAAGCTTGCAAAATAAAAAAATCACGCATATTTTTTGGTAAAAAAACATCATGCGAATAAGTAATTTTCAAAAATAATTCATGGATGGTTAAAACAGAGGGTAGTAAAAAATCTGTATCAGTATTTTTATTATTACAAGAAAAATCAAATAATGTAAAACATTTCTGCAAAATATCCTGTGGTATAGCATTTACTGATTCTAATCCACTGTGATACAAAAGAGATGAAAGACCTGCAATACAATCTTGTTTTTGACTAGAATGCAAATAAAATTCTTTCTTTGCTCTCGTGGTACTTAACACAAAAAGTGGTTGTTTAGAATAAAATAGATTATCAAGAAGCACCATATTCCCTTGTTGTCTCAAGCTTTACCTCATTTTAGAACTCACTATTCTTAATATTTGCTTGATAATTTGCGTACCAAATTCACAAGCTCTATAACATTTTGTCTTGGTAAATCTTTAATCATACCATGCCCAAGATTAAAAATATGCCCATCATTACGCATAGTTTCCAAGATATCAATAACTCCATTTTCCATAGAATGAATATCATAAAGACGTGCTGGCTCAAGATTCCCTTGTAAAACAAATTTTTTACCAACTTTTTGTTTAGCAACAGCCATACTTATTTGCCAATCAATACCTAAAACCTCAAAGCAACCATCTAAAGATTCTAAAAATGCTCCAACACCACGTGGAAAAATAATAATTGGAATTTTAGGAAATTCTGTCTTTAAAAATCTTGCAATATCTTGCAAGTATTGCCATCCAAATTCCAAATACTTATTATATTCTAAGGCATTTGCCCATGAGTCAAACAACATAACAGCATTAGCTCCAGCCTTTATTTGCATACAAAGACAGCACTTAATCTCATTGCTTAATTTTACTAAAAGGGTGTGCAATAATTCTGGATTACTATAGAGAATTTTTTTTGTTTTTTCATAATTCTTACTTCCCAATCCTTCTATCATATATGTTGCCAATGTCCATGGAGCTCCACTAAAACCAATCAATGCCTTATCTTTTGATAATTGACTTCGCACTTTTGCAATGCAATCATAGACATATTCCAATCTTACATATGCCTTATCTTGTAGTATAGAAAGAGATTGAAAATCGGCAATTGTTTGTAAAAATTTTGGTCCAAAATTTTCTCTAAATTCCAATTCTAAACCCATTTCATACGGAATAACTAAAATATCACTAAATATAATTGCTGCATCCACATCTAAAATCTCAATAGGCTGAAGTGTTACCTCTGTAGCTAAGTCCACATTCTTACACAACTCTAGAAAACTTTTTACTTTTGATCTTGTATATCTATACTCATCAAGATACCGTCCAGCTTGCCGCATAAGCCATATTGGAGTGTAAGGAGTCTTTTGCCTTAAGCATGCATCTATAAAAACCATTCCTGTCCTTTAACCTTTATTAACATTATTCCTTACGAAATAAATATCAATAAAGCCAATACTCACCAATCAAATAATAATATATAAATCTATTAAGAATCATTTATTGAAGCATCTTGATATTCATCTTTTTGGTAAACAATATAACCAAGCCATTTCTCTTCTTTTTCTTGTTCATTTAGATTTCTAATAATCTTAATCGAAATAATTTCTTCTGGAAAAAAATCTATACAAAAATTATTAATTTTATCCTGTAAATTGATTGGAGTATCCGCCACAAAAATTTGAATTTGTTTAATCATTTTAGCTCCATTAATTGTATTGTTGCTGATGGTCGTATTGGTTTACGATATAAATATCTTCTTGATTATCCATTTTTTTAGTTTTCTTATCACAAGATGGACAAATACCCATGAATATGGCAGATAATCCATAAAGACGATATCCACTAACTTGTCCACAATCATGTTGTAAAGCAGAAAAGTCTATATATAAATCTTCTAATTTGCCACATTGTTCACACATAACATGAATATGTTGAGTTTGATTAAGTTCATATTTCTGTTTATAGCCAGGTGCTTTTACTTCGCATAGAATATTTGATTCACATAAAGTCGCGATATTCTTGTATATTGTAGCAAGAGAGGTTGATGGATAATTCTGCTTAATTTTTTCATAAATATCTTCGATACTAATATGTCCATTTGATTGAATCTCTTTTAATATAGCAATTCTTTGTGGCGTAACCTTAAGTTTTTTCATTTTCAATTCCCTTTCGAAATTCATCGCAAAACTCCTTAATCAAAATTGTAATAAAGACCCATGATTATCTCATATTTTACAGTATATTTGTTAAATTGAGATGATAAACTGTGATTCTACAAAAAACTTTTATCATAAAGGTAAAAACTAATGCAATAATGCAAAACACTTAACCATGATAATTTGGAGATTCTTTTGTAATAACTACATCGTGAACATGACTTTCCTTAAGTCCTGCAGCAGTAATTTCAACAATCTTAGCATTTTCCCAAAGTGTGGGAATATCAATAGCACCTAGATATCCCATACACGAACGTAATCCACCAACTAACTGGTGTAATACATTTGCTATTTTTCCTCGATAAGGGACCCTTCCTTCAATGCCTTCAGGCACAAGTTTATCTTGTGAAACTTCATCTTGAAAATATCTTTCGCTACTTCCTTTTTGCATTGCTCCTATACTACCCATTCCACGATAACTTTTGTATTGCCTACCTTGAAAAATCACCAAATCTCCGGGGCTTTCTTCTGTTCCTGCTAAAAGCGAACCCACCATAACACTTGATGCTCCAACAGCCAAAGCCTTAGCAACATCGCCACTATATTTAATACCACCATCTGCGATAATTGGAATATTATATTTTTTTGCTATTTTAGCACAACCATCAATAGCAGAAATTTGAGGCATACCAACTCCTGCTACAATACGAGTAGTGCAAATGCTACCAGGACCAATTCCAACTTTTATGGAATCTGCCCCAGCTAAAATCAAATCTTTAGTAGCTTCAGGTGTTACAACATTGCCAACAACAACATCAATATCAGTTTTTGATTTCACTTCTTTTAGAGTGTCAATAACGTTTTTAGAATGCCCATGTGCTGAATCAAGCACCAATACATCAACACCAGCTTCCACCAAAGCTAACGCCCTATCAATTTGTTTTACACCGATTGCAGCCCCAACACGCAATCTCCCCATAGAATCCTTATTAGCACAAGGATATTCGATACATTTTTGAATATCTTTTATAGTAATAAGTCCCTGCAATATATTATCTTTGTCAACTAATGGTAATTTTTCAATTCTACGTTTGTGCATAATATTTTTTGCTTCTTCAAGACTAATACCCATTGGTGCTGTGATAAGTGGGGATTTTGTCATCACATCGCCTACTGTTTTTGTGAAATCAGTTTCAAAACGTGTATCGCGATTTGTTAAAATTCCAATAAGCATTCTCTTTTCATCAACAACTGGTACACCAGAAATACTATAGGTATGCATGATATGTTCTGCTTCTTGCAATGTTTGATGTGCCTTAATAAAAACAGGGTCATTGATAATACCACTTTCACTTTTCTTTACTTTACGAATTTCTTTTATTTGAGAATCTATATCCATATTTTTATGAATAATACCGATTCCACCAAGTCTTGCCATAGCGATTGCTACCTTATGCTCCGTAACAGTATCCATAGCAGCACTCACAAAAGGAATGTTTAAGCTTATATTTTTTGTTAACATGGACTGTGTGTTGACTTCTTTAGGCAAAACTTCAGAATATGCTGGAACTAAAAGAATATCTTCAAATGTTAAAGCTTTTGTAATAAGATTCATAATAGTAACCTTAGATGAATAAAATTTTATGTATTTTACTCTATTAAGAATAATAATGTCTCAATGATTAAGAAATATAGCAAAAGTGCGATAGACCTCAAGTTTAATCTATTGTAAAATCCAAAGTAATACCATTACGTAAAACACTAGCATTATAATTGTCCGTTATCATGATATATTGTATTTCTTTGGTAATTTTGAGATTATAACTATTTTGTTTGTCAACCGATATTATGGCATTGATAAGATTCATATTAGAATCAAACATTAAAATCTTAGGATACCATTCTACATTATCTTGAGGAATAATCCGTAAAATACCTATCGAATTAAAAACAAACCAATATTTACCATTTATTTGGTTGAAAGTATTTTCTCCCTTTACTATGACATTGGCATGGGGAATATAGGAGTTTCCTAAACTAATGTCATAAATCCAATGTATCGCAGTATTTCTCTTAATATCAACAATACGATACCCACGTTTTATTAGGTTATCAATCATTACCACTGGATCAATATGAGATTCTGCATTCAAGGTATAGGTAAGCAAAATTTTATCTTGACGTTTTATGGCTTCCGTTACATAGAAGTACGAATAACCCATATTGGTTAAAATATTGTTCGTTGTATAATTTAAAAACATAAAACTTGGATTACTATCTGTCTGTATATCTAAAAAATTAATACGAAACGTTACAGAAATATTACTCGGCTTTGAAAGTTTTAATTGTAACAGTCCATTATTTTTTAATGTTGTTAATACCTTTGCTATATCAAGATGATTTCCTTTATAAAATTTCTTTTCGTTACCAAAAAGTTTTTTAATGAAATTTATATTCATTTGATAGGTATTTTTTGGAATAAAACTTTCAACTTTATCCTGCAAATCCGTTGCATAAGCACAAATACTATAATACAGAATCGCATAAAGCCATAAAATATTTTTCATTATTTTGCTCCTAATGCCCTATATTCTTTTTGTGTAATTGGCTTAAATCCTTCTTGAAAATCATAAAGTAGATATGTAATACTATATTGATTATACTCATATTTTTTACCATCAATTTCTAAAGTTAAAATAGCATTACCAAAATGAAAGGCTGTATTATTAGTTAGTGTTAGCGTATAAGGTGTTTTTGTGTATTTCTCTCCTCTAGTCTTTTTTACTGTATCAACCCATGCAAACCACACTTCCTTTTTTGGCACAATAGTCAAAGTCCGTTGAACATTTAGTGATGAAGTCTGCATATCCTCTTTTGAGTCCACTGTTACAGATTGTGATTGTTGCTGTGTTGATAAAGGTGTTTGTGTTTCACTATCCATATCAATATCCTCTTTATCACTTAACGCATCTATTAAAGAAATTTGCGGATGAGCTTGTTTATTTTCAATATTTTTTTGTTGCATATTATTCTGTTGAATAGCATTATGAGAGTTTGTATGTGATGCGAGATTAATAAAATATATGCCAGCTACAATTAATATAATAATTACGGCAATCATTATTATCCATACAGTTTTATATGAAGATTTTGTTTGTGGTATACTTATTTCAATAGTGTTATTCAAATGTTTGTTGTTATTTTTAGTACTATTTCGTTTTATATTTTTTTTTTGTATTTTTGTATGCACATTATCTTTTTGTTTCCATGTATCTATTGCTGGCAATGGGTCTGTTGTAAGAGATATGTGAGAATCTTGCTGTCCCAAAACGTCCTGATTAACAGTGTCTTGCTTATTTTCTTCTGTATAAACCATTTCATGAGATTGGATATTGCCATATTGTTTATAATGGTTATATTCCTGTACCCAATCTTTTAAATCAAGCTGCAATTCACGTTCTAAAATTTTTATAAAACCATACGTCCTTGTTGCGGAATCCATATTATCAAAATTTTTATTCATAATATCTTGCAAACGTGCGATTGTAATACAAGTCTTTTTATGTACGTCTTTAATATCCATTTGTTGTAATTTTTCAAAATCTGTCATACTTAACCATCCTTTTTTTATGATATTATGCCATATTTGTATTTTGAATTCTATCAAGTAAAATACCTGTAGCTACACTTGCATTTAAGGAATCAAAGTTATTTGACATAGGAATATGTAAAATTATATCCATTTTGTTCAGAATTTTTCGACTTAACCCTATATCTTCCTTACCAATAAATAATGCCCATTTATTTTTATTATGTATATCTTCATAAAATTGTCTCATTGTTACTTGAGGTTTACATTTATCATATACTCCGGCACCAAAAAGACTGAAATGCTGCATTTTCATTTGATTAATAATATCTAGACTTGAGCTACAAAAGCCAAACGGCATTCGCAATAATGCTCCACTACTAGCACGAAAAATGCCCTCATATACTTGAGGCAAAAGATTATTCCTATCACACAAAATTACACCATCAACACCAAGTGCAAATGAAGTCCGAATAATTGAGCCAATATTACCAATATCATGAAGTCCACACAACACCACCAAGGCTTTTGATTCCAATAATATAGATAATGGTGTAAGAGCAATATCTGCAATTTTAGCTAATATACCTTGATGATTCTTGCCACGTGCTAAACCCTGGGCTTTTTTATTGTCAATACGCACTATCGGAATCTGTAATTGTCTAATTTGGATAAATAATTTTTTATGAAAATCTTTCGTTATATATATTTCTTTAATTTGTTGTGGTGCATGGTGCAATGTATACTCAAAGCATTGTTTCCCAAAGATAATCATCTTTATAGTCCATTCTCTATTTTATTAATATTTGTAATATACCACAATAAAGCTATAAGTTTCCTAAAATACAAGCAAATCATAGTATTTTGCTACCATTAATTTTTATAGTTCAAAATAGGAATAAATACGTAATGCAATCATGAATTAAGGCGATATTCTTGTGAAATATTGCTTGCAAAAAGATTCTCATATGGAGTCTGTTGCTGAATTTGCCGATAAAACTCCGATAATTCTTGTTTATTTTGGATAGATTCCAAAAGAAGTTGTATAATTTTTGGAGAATCAGAAGGAGGGATATGTTTGGGTGTGGAATGTTTAGATGAGAAATGTCGAAACATTTTATCAACTAACATTGCATTCGAAATCTCAACAATAACAGAATCAATAGGCATTTTAAAAAACATTAAATCCTTATCTTTAATAATAGACATATAAATAGTATCCATGCCAAATACCTTTGTTGAATGAGAATCAAATAAATAGAGATGTTTATTGTAGTTATCATGGAATGCTTCATAAACTGTCTGCAAAATAAGAATCTTTTGCTTTTGAGTGTATGGATTTCCAATCACACAAAAAGCAAATCTTAATAAAGATTCTATAGAATACCATTCAAATGATATAAAACGATAATCAAGCATTCTTCTGCTTCTTTCTTGACGTAATTTCTTTGCTTCTTGTGAAGTAGAAGCTTTATAAGGTGATTCTACAATCAAATCTCGATATGCTGGACCAGGAAATCGTGGTTGTATTACAAATCTACTTGCTTTTTCTTGTTCCAAAATATAACGTAAACCACCTTCATAACCATCATCAATAATCCGTATTTCTTGTAATGGAACATTCTCCAATATATTATAAAAATCTTTATCATCACATTCCCATATATTCATAGGATAACGAAAAAAATGGCAAATCTTTGTTTTAATTTCCAAATTTAGTTCTTTTTGCACACTTCCATCAAGCCAAGAAGCAACTGTGCGCCTATCTTTTCCAATTATTTTAGCCAAATGTGAGATACTTGTCCCATAGCGATTCAGAATTGCTAAAATTTTATCAACACTTGTTTTCATAATAATCCCTGTTTACAAAATCCACATATCTTTTGTATGTTTTTTATACATTTTACTTAATTTATGTATAAAAGTTGTCTAAAAAATAATAATGAAACAAAATTTTATGGATAGAATGATTGTTTTGTAGCAATATTACATAACAAAATATAATTTTTATAAAAAATTTATAAATACCAAAGCACTATTATCATATAAGTTTCATTTATACCTTAAAGATTAAACAAATTGGATAGCAAATTGTCTTATTTAATCAATATTCACCATAAAAATAGTTGTCATAATTTAAAAACTCAAAAGCATATAACTGATTTAGAATAATAAAATCATTGTATATACATATTAATCGCTTAATATTCTCAATTATATCTATATGTGAATATAAAATGTTTGTTCGATAATCTTGTTCGGAAACTATTTAATAATTGATGTAATAAAGCAAAATATAGAAATTTTTATTAATAATGTGAATTAACTTGTTTTTTGATACGAAAATGCAAGATAAACGATTGTGTGAGGTATATAATTTAACACTTAAGGAATTAAAACAGAAAAGAAAACAGGGTATTAAGATTTAAGGTTTAATGTTGAAGTTGCAAGATTAAATCTTGTTTCTATTTGGAAACTATGCTACAACAACAAAGTCTTAACGCTTGGTCGGCATAAGTTAAGACGTCTAATATCCTAAAAACTAGACTTAAAGTAATTGAAAATCTTTATCTTACATTCTTTTTTAATTAATACATTAATGTAACATAGTTTAACTTTAATTTAATTATAGAGGAGAAAATAGAATATAGTGAAAGTGCTATTAATAACGAATCAAGGTAAAAGAGTTAAGCGAACCCTTACAAGATCAATAGAACTTTAAGCTATAATTTTATATTAATAGAGAGAAATAATCTAGCATAACAAAAATCAATGTATTAAAATATAAAATAATTACAATATGGCCAACCTCGTACATCTAAAAATTGATATAAATATTCCATATATAGCAATATTATTATAATCATGCTTCCAATATCATAAATCTATATTAGCTTAAATGTTAGCAATTTCTCCAACTTCAACCAATGGCAGTGTATTATATTGTGATATGGTAATACTATATATTTTTGCATTAAGCTTGTATCTATAAATAAAGCTTATGTTTGTATTTTGTTTAGTAGCCCTTAAACAAAAATAGAGATTTAACTAAATATCTTTTATTAATGTAGTTTCTTATTGCTACTCTTATTGTTAGTCTTTTTCAAATTCTTTAATAATCTTTATTATGTCTTTTTCTGTTTTATATTGCATAGTCGATAACCTTTAAATAAAAAGTAACATGTAAAATTGAAAAGTATATACAAGTCTTATTTTAAGTGCATTTTTTAAGGTTATATAGCATAAATAGCGTATATAAGGGTTTTTTGTGATTGTGGTACGATAATTTCTCCCACTATCAAAAAATATTCTATAACTATTAAATTAATTATTTTCAAAAAACACATCTCTAATATAGTGAAGCATGTGATATGTAATGCAGGTTAACGTCAATTATTTCCAAATATCCAGTGAATTGAGATACATAATGGCACGTATTTTAGGAGGAATACGACTTAATCTATATATATCACGTTGTTTCTTGGGGATAGGTAAATAGCATGAAAGAAAAAAAGCGGTTAATTTATGATTTATAGACATACTATCCACATCATGATTCTGTGTAGCCACCTGCCCATTATTTTTTGTATTTGACACAATAATCTCATATCTTTGCTTTTTATTGTTTATTTTATAAAAATAACATTGAGAAGTAATAATATTACTTAAAGAAAAAATATCATACAATGTATTTTTTTTAAAAATAACACTTTTTGTTACCAAATATTGCTCTACAGTATCTTTCTCCTCACCAATCAAATACTGTAGAAGATTTTCAATATTTTTTGGAAATACAACGTCATTTCCATCATTCATATAGCTACTTCTATCTATTATTTTTTTAAAAATCCATTGTGTATGGACACCAACGTAAATAAAGGAATCATTTTTAGCAATAACTATTTTATCGCCAAGCACACATTCCTTTTTATCAACTAAAATCTGATACACTTCATTTTTTTGTGCTTCACTCATTACATAGCCAAATCTTTTGACCAACACATCAATAGTATGCATCTCATGCTGATGTGCTTTACAATAAAATAAATTCATATCACAACAAATCATTATGGAAGGATACAAAATTAAACGTTCCTTTAAAAGAAAGTCTAAGCTTCTTTTTATTCCTTTTGTAAATTTTTTACTAAGTTTTAACGTAAAATTATTACGGAAAAAGTTTCGCAGATATTTAGAATCCTGATTGCTCTCATCAAGATAAAATAATATATTTTTAGCATGATTATATTGCAATAAATCGTATTTTGTATAATTAATAAGAGGACGCATGAGATAATAATGTTGTGTGTTTATATTGCAATTTTCTATTTCTTGAAAACCTAAGAGAGTATTTAATCCAGCACCATGAGAAAATCTCATAAAAAACCATTCAAGTTTATCATCAAAATGATGAGCCATAATAAGATTATGATAATGATAGGTGGAAATAAGAAAGCGGAAAAAAGTATAACGCAATAATCTAGCCTGAAATTCAAAACTTGACTCTATTTTTGAACATTCTAATATGTAACATTGTTTATTATATCGATGACAAAGTTTTATAGCATACTGTACTTCTTTCTTGCTTTCAATACGAATGCCATAATCAACAATTGCAACATGAAAATCAATATTATAATGCTGCAAAATAAAAAAGAGAGCACTCGAATCAACTCCACCAGAAAATGCAAGAATATTTTTACCATTCTGTAAAATACGAATGGAATGGGGACTTAGTTGAATTAAGTCACTGTGCATTGTCCGCTCTAATATTTACAATTTTTGACAAAAAATATAAAAAAACCATCTGCATTTCAATCTTAAATAAATTTGATTTAAGATTGAAAAAAGTTATTCGACAAATTCAATGATAGCCATAGTTGAAGAATCACCACGACGCACTCTACTTCTATAAACTCGCGTGTAGCCACCATTACGATTTGCAAGTTTTGGAGCAATTTCGGTTATCAATTTCTTGGTTGCTATTTTATTTTGCAAATGTGAAAAAATAAATCTATGGGTATTAAAATCCGAATTTTTTGAAGCAGTAATCAATTTTTCTATATATGATTGCAACTCTTTTGCCTTAAAAATACCAGTTTCAATTTTACCATATCTAATTAAAGCAATACTCAAGTTTTTAAGTAATGCTTGACGATGAGCAGATGTTCTGCCTAATTTTCTATAACCATGTTTATGTCGCATTATAAAATCCTTATTAATTTTGACCTTTAAGCTTTGCTAATCTTTTATTAAGCGTAATAACTAAATCATTTGGTAAATCATCTCCAATCTTATAGCCAACCTCAAGCAATTTGCTTGCAATTTCATCAAAAGATCTTTTACCTAAATTCTTAATATTTTTTAAATCACTTTCACTCATTAATACAAGTTCCCCAATATATTTAATATTAGATTTTTGCAAACAATTACTTGGACGATGCTCCAAATTTAAAATTTCAACACTCGATAAAAGTATCTTTAATTCTGGACTATCATCGTTAAGACGATTATTACTCGTTGGTACATCGTTCAATTCTGCCCCAAAAACACTCATTTGCGAATGCATAATGGTAATAGCTTCTTTGAAAGCTTCCATAGGATCAACTTGCCCGTTAGTTTCAACTTCAAAAATAATTTTCTCAAAATTAGGATTACTTTCATGTAAGACATTTTCAATAGTATATACAGCTTTCTTTACTGGGGTAAAAAAAGCATCGAGAGGAATATAATCGTTACCAATTTCTTCTCGAATAGCCTCGCTAGGCACATAACCTAATCCCCTTTGAATAACAAGAGAAAACTTAAGCTTCGCGTCACTATTAATATTGGCTAAATGCGAAGTTGAATCTATTATTGTCATAATATCATTGCTAAGATGTTCTCCTCTTAATTCCATTGGTCCATGAAATTCATACTCAAACTCAAATTTTTCATGCTGCTTTTTTTCTTCTTCATTTATTTTAAATTTTAAATTCTTAATATTAACAATAAAAGGCGTAACATCTTCAGCAACACCACGCACAGAATCAAATTCATGCACAACACCTTCAATTTTTATAGCTATTGGTGCATATCCTACTGTGCTAGATAATAACAATCTACGAACTGGATGGGCTACAGTAATAGCATAATGTGGTTCAAATGGATATGCATACAATCTAATATGATTAGGCGTGATCTCTTCAATTTCCAATCTCTCTGGAATATATGGTCGTGTTTTTATACTTTTCATAATCATCGTTCCTAAAATCTTATTTTGAATAAAGTTCTACAATCAAACGTTCTTCTATTGGAATCTCAATTTCACTTCTTTCTGGATTCCTTGTAAAGATTCCAAATTTTTTATCTTTATCAATATCTACCCATGGAACAATACCTGTTTGAGCTATTAAATCAAGAGACCTAATAATTTGAATATTATTTTTACTTTTTTCTTTAACTTCTATTTTTTGTCCCTGCTTAATTGCAAATGATGGAATATTAACTCTTTTACCATCTACAAGAATATGTCCATGCGTTACAAGTTGCCTTGCAAATCTACGAGTAGTGGCGAATCCCATTCTATATACAACGTTATCTAACCTTATTTCAAGCAAACGGATAAGATTCTCACCGGTATTGCCTTCTTGGCGATTCGCTTCTTTAAAGATAGAACGGAATTGTTTTTCACTAATTCCATACATAAATTTTGCTTTTTGTTTTTCACGTAATTGTAAACCATAATCCGACATCTTTCCACGCCTTCTACCGTGTTGCCCTGGTCCATAGTCTCGTCTCTCTCTCGCACTTTTTCCAACCAATCTACGTTCACCTTTTAGTGCTAAAGAAGCACCAAGTCTTCTTTCAATTTTTTCTACAGGTCCTCTATATCTTGCCATATATTTCTCCCTTACACTCTTCTTCTCTTTGGAGGACGACAACCATTATGTGGTAATGGAGTTACATCCTTAATCCATAGAACTTTAATCCCTTCAATAGTGCCAACACTTTTAATAGCAGTTTCACGTCCACTTCCGGGACCTTGGACTTTAATGCCGACCTCTTTAATTCCATGTTCTTTCGCTTTTGTCATTGCAACTTCTACAGCTTGCTGAGCAGCATATGGCGTAGATTTTTTACTTCCCTTAAAACCTAATCCACCAGCAGTAGCCCAACACACCACATTGCCCATATCGTCCGTAATAGTAACATTTGTATTATTAAAAGAAGCAGAAATACAAACAACACCTTTTGCAATATTTTTTCTTATTGCTTTTTTTTTAACACCTACTTGTTTTTTAGCCATACCTTAACCTTTATTTACTGCCAACAGTTTTCTTTTTGCCTTTTCTTGTACGTGCATTATTTTTTGTTGTCTGTCCTCGTACAGGCAAACCTTTTCTATGTCGTAAACCACGATAATTACCTAAATCCATCAATGCTTTTATATCCATTGTCACTTTTTTACGCAAATCACCCTCAACAATATAATTTTCTTGAATTTTTTTTGTAATTCGTGAAATTTCATCTTCGCTGAGATCATTAACTCGCTTATCAAAAGAAATATTTACTGCATTAAGAATATCCCTTGAACTCTTAAGTCCAATACCATAAATATAAGTAAGGGCATACTCTACTCTTTTCTTTTTTGGCAAATCTACACCAGCAATTCTAGCCATAATCCTATCCTTGTCTTTGTTTATGCTTTGGATTCATGCAAATCACACGAATCACACCTTTACGTTTAATAACCTTGCATTTATCACACATTTTCTTAACTGAAGGTCTAACTTTCATAATTATCAACTCCTAAATTTTGAAATACAATCCAATAAGATATATTTCATGCGATTTTTATGAATTAAGCTATGGATTATAGCTTAAAAAAACTATAAAGTCAATATTTTTAGATTTTATTAGTAATATTTCTTAACTATTATGTATTATGCAAATATAGGCTCTATCTAATAAATAGCACAACAACACTACTGTATATTTCTAGTTCAAATAATTTAGGACAATAAGATTCGTGTATATTCGTGTATATTTGTAATATGGGCATTATATAACCAATCTATGGCTGATTTAAATTATAAATTATATATCCATTCTAGAAATTACAACTACACTAAAATTTGATTATAAACTAAATTCCTTAATTTTATTAAACTCAAGATATTTATACACATCATCCGCTTTGTTGCCCAATTTATCTGGCACTATCTTTAGATACTCTTCAACACTCGGTAATCTTCCAAGTTTTGCACATACAGCTGCAAGTTCTGCACTACCTAAATATACTTTTGCTCCCTTACCCATGCGGTTATCAAAATTTCTTGTGGAAGTAGAAAATACTACAGCATCATCTTTAACTCTTGCTTGATTGCCCATACAAAGACTACAGCCTGGAACTTCTATTCTCGCTCCAGTTGCACCAAATAAACTAAAATACCCCTCATCAGTAAGTTGTTTAGAATCCATTTTAGTTGGTGGCACAAGCCAAGTCCTTGTAGCACTTTGCCCCTCATTTTTCATAATCTCACCAAACGCTCTAAAATGTCCAATATTTGTCATACAGCTGCCAATAAAGACCTCATCTATTTTTTTAGGTCGATCCGGATTATTCAAAACTTCACTTAAAGTAGCTACATCATCTGGATCATTGGGACATGCTACAATGGGTTCTTTGATTTCGGCCAAATCAATATCAATAATTGCGGCATATTCTGCGTCTTTATCAGCACGTAACAATATAGGGTTACTTATCCACTCTCGCATTTTATCAGCTCTTCTTTGCAGTGTCTTTGCATTCCCATAACCATCTTTAATCATCGCCTGAATAAGTGTGATATTGGATTCCAAATACTCTATAATTGGTTCTTTATTTAAAGCGATAGTGCAAGCCGCTGCACTTCTTTCAGCACTTGCATCGGACAACTCAAAAGCTTGTTCCACTTTTATATTTTCAAGCCCCTCAATTTCTAAAATCTTACCACTAAAAATATTCTTTTTGTTTTGTTTTGGCACTGTCAGCAATCCTTGTTTAATAGCGTAATATGGAATCGCATTTACCAAATCTCGCAAGGTGATGCCTGGATTCATTTTACCCCTAAATCTTACTAAAACAGATTCTGGCATATTAAGTGGCATACTCCCAGTAACCGCCGCAAAAGCAACCAATCCACTACCAGCAGGAAAACTTATGCCAATAGGAAATCTTGTGTGAGAATCTCCACCTGTGCCAACAGTGTCCGGCAAACAAAATCTATTGAGCCAAGAATGAATGACACCATCTTTTGGTCGCAATGCTACTCCACCACGACTTGTCATAAAATCTGGTAGAGTAGCCTGCAAACTTACATCGGCTGGTTTAGGATAAGCTGCAGTATGACAAAAACTTTGCATAACAAAATCTGCACTGTAATTCAAACTCGCCAACTCTTTAACTTCATCGCGAGTCATTGCTCCCGTCGTATCTTGCGAACCAACAGTGGTAGCCCTTGGTTCACAATACTCCCCCGCCCTTACACCTTCCTTTCCACAAGCAATTCCAACCATTTTCTGTGCTAAGGTAAAACCTTTAGTGCTTGATTTAGGTGGTTCTGGTTTGACAAAAACTTGAGATTCATCAAGTCCTAAAAATTTTCTTGCTCTGTTTGTTAGCCCACGTCCAATAATGAGTGAGATTCTCCCTCCAGCACGAATTTCATCAAACATAGTATTGGGAGTTATAGTAAAAGTACTAACAACATTCGAATTTTTTAGAATCTCCCCACTATAAGGTTTCAAAGTAATAATATCTCCCTCTTTTAATCCATCTACTTTTGCAACAATAGGCAAACACCCACTATCTTCACATGTTGCAAAAAATATTGGAGCAATAATTCCCCCAATAACAAATCCTCCGCTTTTTTTATTTGGAACATAAGGAATCTCATTGCCAAAATGCCATACAATAGAATTACAAGCTGATTTTCTACTACTTCCTGTACCAACTACGTCACCCACATATACTACACTCGCATTATTTTGGATTGCAATTTTTTTAATATTGTCTATGCGTGATTCATAATTTTTTATACGACTCTTTAACATTGCTTTTGCATGCAAAGGGATATCGCTGCGAGTAAAAGCATCACTAGCCGGACTCAAATCATCAGTATTTGTTTCACCATCAATTTTTAAAACAGCTAATTTAATCTCTTTTGGTAGCTCTGGTTTTTGTAAGAACCATTCAGCATTTGCCCAAGATTCTATAACTTCTTTTGCAAAACTGTTGGTTTTACTTAATTCTGCAATGTTTTCAAATGCATCATATACCAATAATGTGTGTTTTAGAGCATTTGCTGCTTCTTTAGCAATCTCTTGATTACTACTCTTGAGCGAATCAATTAAACAAGGAATATTATATCCTCCAAGCATTGTCCCCAAAATCTTAATTGCCTCAATGGAGCTAATCATGCTACACTGAATTACACCATGTATAATTTTTTCTAAAAATTCTGCTTTTAATTTTGCGGAATCATCAACACCTGGGCTTACTCGATTAATCAATAATTCCTTGCAAAACACCCTATCTTCATCGCTACCATATTGTAAAATGTGGATAACCGCTTCAGTTTGAGCAACATTTAATGCAAGTGGTGGCACGCCTTGTTTTTCTCTTTCTTTTGCTAGAGTATTATATTCAACCACAAATTTTTCTGTATCCATCACTATCTCCTTAAAAAAATATCGTAATTACATTTAGGAATACCTACTTAAAGTTAACTTTTAACTGTTACAATATTGTAACCTATTCTTATAAATAAATGGGTAGGCAAAATTATATCACATGGAGATTTTAGTATGATAGCACAAAATGTAACAGAGTTAATTGGCAAAACACCAATCCTAAAATTAAATAAGCTTTCTCAAAAGTTCGGAGCAAATATATTCGGTAAATGCGAATTTATGAATCCCAATAGTTCAATCAAAGACAGAATAGCATTATCGATGATTTTAGAAGGTATGAAAGAAGGAAAAATTAATCACAATACTACGATTATTGAAGCAACAAGTGGAAACACAGGAATTGGTTTAGCCGGTGTTTGTGCATCCATAGGATTAAGACTCATTATTGTCATGCCAAGTTCTATGAGTATAGAAAGACGTAGAGTTATTGCGGCATTGGGTGCTAAACTTGAGTTAACCCCACCAGAAAAAGGCATGAAAGGAGCTATAGAACGAGCAGAAGAACTGCATCGAGCCAATAAAGATTCTATAATTTTAAAACAATTTGAAAACATGGCAAACGTTAAAATACATAAAGAAACAACTGCACAAGAAATTTTAGAATCTTTTGATAAGGAAAAAATTGATGTTTTCGTAGCAGGAGTTGGCACTGGAGGAAGCTTAACAGGAATATCAAGCGTATTAAGACAGCATTTTCCAAAACTATATGTTGTTGCCGTAGAACCAGCAAATTCTCCAGTCTTAAGTGGTGGATTACCATCACCTCATAAAATACAAGGTATTGGAGCAGGCTTTGTGCCACCAATCTTAGATACTACTGCTTACAATGAAATCATAAAGGTTGAGAATGAAGAGGCTTTTGCAATGGCAAGAACTATTGCCTCAAAAGAGGGCATATTAGTTGGAATATCAAGTGGTGCAAATGTATATGCAGCGAAAATACTAGCAAAAGAATATCCAAATAAAAATATTTTAACAATGCTTAATGATACTGGAGAACGTTATTTATCTACAGAACTATTTGAAAATCAATAACAAAGTATCCTATAATTTTTAATAAAAACAAGTGAAGTATTTGTGCTTATTATATTTCAATAATTTATAATTTATGCTTACCTCGTTACTGTTTTCTGTTATTTTTTAGCTCTGTAAAATTTATCTAAAATTACCCATTTCTTTCTATGACTTCAATCGTAGAATTTAAAAATCATAATATTTTAGATTATTTAGATTAATGATTTATATCTCTCCCAACAAATCTTCTACCCATGCCATAGAGATATAAAAAAATGGAATAAAAATATGTCTTAATGTTTCTATCTTTTATTTTTTCTATTATTTGCTATAATTGTAATCTAGTTGCATAATATTGTAAGCATCAGCATTAAACTATTTTATGAGGAGTTACTATGCTATGTATTTATACAAAAACACATAATGGGCTTGTGCAAAAATTACAATTCAATATTAAAGAAAACATATTACCTCAAAATATTTTATGGATGGATTTATTGCACCCAACCAATGATGAAATGAATTATATTGCCAAACAATACAACCTTGAAATTCCAACACAAGAGGAAAGAGAAGAAATTGAATTGAGTGCAAGATATTGGGAAGATAGCACAACAATTACAATTAACACACATTTTCTTATGCGTACGCAAACTGATAACAACGAACTTACTTTAACGAATGAAACTATTACCTTTATGACGACACAAAATATCTTATTTACTATTCGTTTTAATGATTTTAAAATTTTTGAAGAAATGCAAGCTAGAATCCTTGCCAGCCCAAAAAACTTTGAAGATGGCTATGATGTCATTGATAAAATGTTTGAGGTACGTGTAGAAAAAGATGCTGATATTTTAGAGTGGATTGATAAAGAAGCAAGAAAATTACGTATTAACGTGTTAGAAGAAAAAAATGAATACACTTATGATAAAATGTTGAAAGGTATCTCTAGTTTACAAGAACTTAATATGAGAGTCCGAGATTCTCTTTTTGACAAACGTCGGGCTATGACTTCTCTTATAAAAAGTGATAAAATTGATAAAGACATAAAACATAATCTTACAATTGTTTTAAAAGACTTAAATTCTCTTGTAGAATTTAATGTATCGCAACTTAATGTATTGGATAATATCCAAACAATCTTAGCTAGTCAAATTAATATTGAGCAAAATAAGACCATTAAGCTTTTTACTGTTGCCACGGTAGCCATGATGCCACCAACACTTATTGGCACAATCTATGGTATGAATTTTGAAATCATGCCAGAACTCAAATGGGAATATGGATACCCACTTATCGTTATTATCATGATTGTTTCAATTATTCTACCCGTAATATTTTTTAAGAAAAAAGGTTGGTTATAAAAAACACACTAGAATCTAAATTATAAATACATTTACCCACAGGCTTAGTATATCAATTAGTCTCATATAGCTTAAAAAGGAGAATTATAATGCTTTATATTACTATTTTAGTCATTGCTATAATTACCGCTTTGACACGTTTTTTACCTTTTATCATATTCGCAAAATACATACCAAAATTTATTACGTCCTTAGGGATTATTCTACCACCTAGCCTAATTGCAATGGTTTTCATATATTCTTGTCAACATATTATATACGACATTACCTCAAATCCAAATATTACTTCATCTATAGATGGCATTCGTGGAATCATTGGTATTTGCATAGTATTATTTTTACACATTGTATTCAAAAATATTCTATTAAGCATTATTGGTGGAACTCTATTCTATATAACATTATCCAACTACGAAGCTTTCCGTGAGTATCTTTCAACTATTATTCCACAATCTCTAATCATATGATATAATGCATAAAGAGAAACATATCAAAATGTATTAAGGTATAAAACATAAGAGAATTTTTGGCTTGTTGATTTATATTTTCAATAATTTTAGATGCTTTATACGTAAGTAATATCTACTATTTTATATGTGTTACCACTTGCAGGATATTTTATTTTAATTATACCATCCTTTACATTCATATTTATTCTAATAAGGTATGATAGGTGCTACTTGTAAGACATTTGTAAGGTTAGGATTTAACAATGGAAGTTTTAGAAAAATTACAAAAGCTACAAAATAACTATAATTTGCGTACACTGCCAGAGCTTCGCCATGAAGGCAATTTTGTATGGAAACATAATAAAAAATTACTCAATCTTGCAAGCAATGACTATCTAAATATTGCAAATAACAACACAATAACACAAGAATTTTTAGAAAATTTAGAAAAAAACTATTGTTTTTTTTCCTCTTCATCATCACGCAGTTTAAGCGGGAATTTTCAAATTTATGGATTCTTAGAATCCTATATTGCTTCTCTCTTCCATGAAAAATCCTGCCTACTCTTTAATAGTGGTTATCATTTAAATATTTCTTGCATACAAGCTCTAAGTACTCTATCGAAAACACTTTTTATCGCCGATAAATTTATTCATGCAAGTATGATTGATGGACTACGAGTAGGAAAAAGTCATTTCAAACGATTTTCCCATAATAACATGTCAGAACTAGAGAATCTGATAGAACAATATCACACTAGCTTTGAACATATTATTATTCTTATAGAAAGTCTTTATAGTATGGATGGTGATTTTACAAAACTAGAGCATATTATTGCATTAAAAAAGCGATATTCCAACGTTTATATATACCTAGATGAAGCTCATAGTATCGGAGTAATTGGTAGCAATGGACTTGGTTTAGCCAACAAACTTGAAGTAGCCAAAGATATCGACTTCTTGGTGTTCACTTTCGGTAAAGCTATTGGTTCGATAGGGGCTTGTATCCTATGTAAAGAAATATATAAAGACTTTTTCATCAATTATGCAAGAGGACTTATCTACTCAACCGCATTGCCACCGATTAATATAGCATTTAGTATGTTTATTTTTAAAAAATTGCCTCTTTTTAAGCAAGAGAGGGAAAAACTCCTTGTTTTATCTAATTTCTTGAAAATGCAATTACAAAAAAAAGGATTAGACGTTTTAGGAGATTCACATATAATATCTATCTTATTTCCAGATAATGCTACAACTATAAAAATTGCACAAAAATTAGAAAACAAAGGTTTTTTTGCTCCAGCTATTAAAGAACCTACTGTGCCAAAGGGAAAGCCTAGAATACGATTTTCTCTACATAGTGGCTTAGAAAAAGAAGAATTAATACATCTTGTAGATAGCCTATGAAAACCTACACATTACACACAAATCAAAACAGCAAGGAACTCATTTTATTTTTGAGTGGCTTTGCCAGCCATTACTCACATTACACTCATTTACAATCTCAATGTAATGTTATTCTATGTTATGATTATCGTGATATTTCGCTGGATATTGATATGTCACAATTTGAAAAAGTTACATTAATTGCTTATTCCATGGGAGTCTGTGTAGCCTCAAAAATATGTAAAGATATACAATTTCATACCACCTTAGCCATTAATGGAACTAATATGGGCATCGATAAACTATATGGTATACATCCAATTCTATTTAATCAGACAATAAAAAATTTTAATCTTGCAAATTTTAAAAAAGCATTGTTTGGAAACCATATATCACTTGCACAAAATTTTTTCTTTGACACTACAAAATCTTTAATCGATGAATTAATATCTTTACGTAATTTTTGTAATGAGACTAGTGAAGAAAGCGGTATTACATGGGATAAAGTCCTTATTTCTAAGCAAGATTCTATATTCCCTCCACAATCATGCTATAATTTCTTTCATCTCCAAAAACCACAGCCTATCATAATAGAACGTAATCTTGTGCATTATCCTTTTTTTAGTTTTCAAACATGGGAGGAAATATGTATGCTTCACGCTTCTTAAAAGCACAGCACACTTATGAAGATAATGCTCCTATTCAAATAAAAATGAGATGGCAATTATGGAATCTATTACAACAAACAAAACAAAACTATTTCCCTGCCATTTTTGAATTTGGTTGTGGACAAGGCGGATTAACAGAAATATTAAGCAAGAATCTTTCATTTTCAAAATATATTTGTAATGATATACATAATTATGCAATGTTGCATCAATATCCAAATATAGAAATAAAAATTTTTGATATGAATCTCATTGATAAGCAAGATATTTTTCATACACGCTTTGATTTAATCGCATCGAATGCTTGTCTACAATGGTTGGATTTTGATTTTACGTTACATGCTTTACATACAATGTTACATGATAATGCTTTTTTATTACTTGGAACTTTTGGTGAAAAAAATTTACAAGAAGTACGTGCAATCACTGGTTATGGGTTACCATACCTAACCAAACAACAAATTCAAGATACCATGCAAACAAAATTTACAATAATAAATATAGAAGAAAATTTTTTCACACTTCACTTTAAAACGTCCATTGAGGTTTTTAGACATCTCCAAAAAAGCGGTGTTAATTCTCTGTCGTCTGTATATCTCAAAAAATCATGGCTTCAAGACTATGAATTACGTTTTCACAATAAACTAACGTATCATACCGTGTGCTTTTTAGCAAAAAAATATAAATGAATTCTTGCAAAACACAAATTGCATTGTTAAGCATATAAAACATTCGTATCACATGTAATATGCAAAATTGACATATTTTAGCTATACTTGATTCCCACATTAGCAATCATCAACAATATAGAAAAGAGGACACATGTATAATTTTGCCAATTTATTTTCCAAAGTAATCCTATCAATAAAACAACAAAGAAAAAGC